>JBKCTR010000560.1:0-5574 GCA_046318755.1 Planctomycetaceae bacterium | reverse complement strand
GATCGCCACCGCCGCCGCCGGCGAACATCGCCTGGAACATTTCCCGCTGCTTGTTGCCGTAGTCGGTGTTGGCGGCGGTGATCTTCTCTTGCTGTTCCTTCTTCAGTTCGAGTGCCTTGACCAGGTCGGGATCCGACAGGGCCTGCATGCCGGCCATTTGCCAGCCGATCTGCTGCAACCGCTTGTACTGTTCGGCACTCAGAATCTTCTTGGCGTCTCCCGAATACTTGGCCGTCAACTTGGTCGTGGTCTCGCTCATCGCGGTCATCATCTTCTGGCGTTCTTCCCCTTGGGCCGAAAAGAAGGCCATGGGATCACCGCCAGTGATCTTTCCCATGGCTTCCTGCATTTCCTTCCCCATGGCCTCTTGCAGCTTCTTCAACTCGGCCACTTCGGGGCCATCCGCCGCCAGGCCGATTTCTTTCTGGACCGGTTCCATCAGGGCGAGGGCGAGCGGCCCCCCCTGCCCCAGCATGCCCATGCCGCGGCCAAATCCTCCTCCGCCGCCACCAAATCCACCCCGCCCCTGTCCCTGAGCGAAGACCTGGGGTCCACCGGCCAACACGACAGCAACAACCAGACCCGCGAGGGCCAACCAACGGCGACTCATACACAGACTCCTCTGGAACTTGGATGGATCGAGGAACGACACGACGGAGGGAAACACACCTTCGCCACAGGCCCGCCGGTCGGGGAACAAGACCCGATCCACTCCGCCCGCCGCAGAATAGTCCCCCCCTCTCTCAGTGACAATCCCGCTGAGGATTAGTCGCGGCCCGCAGGGGGAAACCGCCAACGATACATCAGGCCAGCATGTGGGAGTCACTCCGCAACCGGCCGATCCGGTACCATGGTGCTTCCTGTCCCTGGATCCTTTTCTCCACCGCCAAAGATCTCGTGATTCCTCAACGCCCCCGTTTTATGACGCTCTGGAAGCCGCTATGGTTGGTGCTGGGTTTGACACTGGGCACCCAGCCGACAGTCACGGCTGGCGAACCCGACCTGCCTGTGCTGGAAATCAGCGCCGATACCCGCCTCGAACCGGGCAAGACCTACGGAGCCCTGTTGATCAAAGCCTCCCACATTACGATCGACGGGACCGATGCCTGGCTGGTGGGCTCCGGACTGGACACCCCGGCCTCGTTCCAGGGGACGGGAGTCTTTGCGAAAGGTGTTCGGGGGGTGACCTTCCGGAACCTGCGGGCGCGGGGGTTCGAGACTGGTCTGAAACTGCTCGATTGCCAGGATTGCCGAATCGAGGGGTGCGATTTCTCGGGCAATTTTCATGACCCCGCGTTTGGCTGGGGGGAGAACGGACGGCGTGGTGGAATTGTGCTGGAACGGTGCCGGGGTCTGCGACTCGAACGGAATCGGGCCAACCAGGTCTGGGATGCCTGCGTGCTGGTCGATTCCGACCTCAACACACTGGTCCACAACGACTTTTCGCACACCTCGAACACCTGCCTGAAGCTTTGGCACGCCTCCCGCAATCTCGTGCAAGACAATGTGCTGAGCCACGGGATCCGCAAGGATCCCGGCGAGGTCCATGCCCGCGATTCGACCTCGGTTCTGATCGAGAGCGGCTCGAACGACAACCGCTTTCTGCGGAACGACTGCACCCATGGGGGAGATGGGATCTTCATTCGAGTGCTGAATGGCTGGGTCAGCACCGGCAATCACTTTGAAGAAAACGACTGTTCCTACGCCAACAACAACTGCTTTGAGGCCTGGTCACCTCGGAACACCTACCTCCGTAACAAGGCGAACCATGGCAGCTATGGGTTCTGGTTGGGGGCGTCGGATCAGACCGTGCTGATTGACAACGAGGCCAGCTACAACGGACTGCCCGACGGTCCGCACAATTCGCCGCACCTGCCAGACCGGGGGCATGCGGGAATTGTCTTTATGTTCGGGCCCTCGAGTCACACCGTGGTGCGGGGAAACCGCTGTGTGGGAAACAACGGTGCCGGGATCGCGTTACTGGGGGATGAGGCGACCCAGGGAAAGAAATTCCGCGCTCATCACTGGATTCTCGAACGGAATTGGCTGGTGCAAAATCGCTGGGGGATCTACGCGCAGCACGCCGACTGGTTGGACCTCGCCGGGAATGAGTTTCTGAAGAATCGCGAAGTGGGGTTCTTCAATGCGGGGGGTGTCACACACGTGGAAACGCACGAGACGCGGAATGACATCACCACGATCCCCAGGGCCCGGCTGTTGGCTCCCCAGACAGTGCGGGTGGGCGAATCCGCTGTCTTCGACGCCACGGGGTCGACCGACCCGGCGGGAAGAGCGCTCGCCTGCCGCTGGTTTCTGGGTGAGGGGACCTGGGTGACCCTGCCGCGGTTTGAGCATCGTTTCTCGCAGCCGGGCTTCCACCGCGTGGGTTTGACAGTGAACAACGGGCGATTTTCGGATCTCGCCTGGCGCGACCTCTACGTGGTTCAGGAGGGTTCGGAGGAAGCGACCGAAGGATCTGCCGAGCGGTGGGGATTTGTGGATCCCCAATCGCAGGTGACATTCACCGCGGATCGTGTCCGGCGCATTGCGGGCGAGTTCTCCATCCACGCACTGGTCCAACCCTATGGCGGCCAGAGGGTGTCGCTCGAATACCCGCGTGATCACCAGGCGAACTGGAATCTCACCGGCAAAACCCATCTGGTTTTCTGGCTCAAGACCCGCAATGAAAACATTCCCGCCTGGCAGGATGTGAACCCGCTGGTGACGCTGTTCGGGAGGGACGGAGCCCAGGTCGAATACCGACCGCGGACCGATCTTTTGGGGCAGCCGGCCGAGACTGAGGCACGGGAGGGGTGGACCTTCATCCGTGTCCCTCTGGCGGGGGGTGAGTCCTGGCAACGCAAAGGGGGGCCCCTGGAGACGCTGGACTGGCTCTCGCTGGGGTTTGACTCGTGGGGGGCACCGCCCCTGGAGATCTGGATCGATGGCTTGTCGTTCACGACCGAACCGCCAGACCGCTAAGCGCCGAACGGGGAACTGTTGCCGCCGGGATCTGGATCAGTCCGCCTCGACAAACTGCTGCAGCGGGGCACTGAGCGCGACCCCACAGCGGGCTTGAGGCCCCAGCCGCTGCTGCAGCGCGGCCATCAATATCGCTGGATCTTCAAAATGCTGGACCGTCTCAGGAAAGTACCAACGCAGATCGTCGGGCTTCAAACCGGGGGCGAACACCCACAGTTCCCGTCCCTGGAATTCTCGCAGGGGACGGGGGGGACTCCGGCTGAGTCCGCCAGGTCCAAACAGTTCGTGAATCCCCACGCCGGTCGAGGCGGCCGTAGTCAGCACCGCCACCCCCCCTTCGCGCAGGGGCGAACGGGGCAGGGTCTTGAGTGCCACCAACGCCCCCAGCGATTGCAGCAGATCGACATCCTTGGGATAGGCATTCAGGATCAGGGCGTCGTATTGACCGGCAAGGCGGGTGGCATAGGCCGGCGCGGCGAAAGCACATGCCGCACGATGGGCGGCCACCAGTTCACCGGCGAACACGGCGCAGGTTTCACGACGGACATTGGGGACGCACTGCACGGCGAAAATTGGCCCCAATGGCTGGACCAACTGCTCGATCTCGGTACGAAAGCGGTTGTGGTTGGGGTCGGTTCCTCCCCGCAGTCCCAACAGCACGAACTTGTGGGTCCGATCGGTGGTGGGGACGTCGCTGAGTCCAGGCACCAACATCTTGGCCCCCCCCCCGTAACCAGCGAAAGGATGCGGCAACACCGACCCGAGGCAGATCTTCAGAGGGGCCTCGAAAAAGGTTCGATTGATGCGGAGCGTCCGGTCTCCGTAGGGAAGTCCGGTATCGGCCAAATCGCCGTGCGGGTTGTGGACTTCAACCCGGATTTGTCGACAGGCCCGCGAACCAAGCTTGGCCTCGATGCGCGGAGCGTCTGGAGGAGAATGAGTCCCCCCACCAATGACAACCGAGACCTGCGACCGTCCAATCCCCTGCGCTGCCAACCGGTCGAGCAGCAGGTCGAGGAGGGGAGCCGCCTGGGTGGGGCGAGCCACGTCATCAACGGCGATGGCAACGCGATCTTTCCCCGCACACCAGTCGGCGAGGGGGGGGAACTCGAGTGGCGCTTCCAGCGAGGTCTGCAACTGCCGCGGAGTGCAGGCCGCAAGATCACAGGAGGGGAAGACCTCCACCAACCACGACACGGGAAGCAAGAGCCGCAGGCTAGACTCGCAGTACCACGCTCCCCAGGGGAGCAAAACTTCGGAGGCCCCGCACTCTGTGTTCATGGGCTGGTTTAAGAATCGGCCCGACCGCGGGATTGCAGATAACGCTGAATGGCCGAGATCGATTCGAAGTTCTCGGGGATCAGATCGTCGTCGCCAATCTTGATGCCCAGAGACTTCTCCAAGTGACTGACCAGATCCAGCATGAGTGTGGAATCGAGCAATCCGGCCAACAGGAGAGACTGGTCATCACCAATCGCATCCACCCGCTGGGCGGGGTGATGCCGCAGAAGAAACTCACGAATCAGTCGAATCAAAGCACTGCTCCCCGCCGAACCCCGGGCGGAACTGGAAGGATCGGCCTCAAACATCCCGATCGGCCATGGACATGAACCAAGCCTGACAACTCGTGACATCATCATACAGAGGCGACTGGCGGGGCAAATAGACATAGGCTGTGGTCGGTTCCATCCGATCGAAGAAAAAACGATTTCTCATCAGGGAAACCAAAGGATTTCCCTCGAGGAGATAAGTGCGCAAACCGCAGACTCTATGGATCAACCCCTCGCGGACGACCGCTGAGAGAAGCCGATTCACCACCCGGTTGTCATGTCCGGGAAAAAGATCCCGGATTCTGACTTCCTGGTGTTCGCAGGTGAACACGACAAACCCACGCAATTTCCCCCCTTCCAGATCCAACAAGACCCGGGGCTTTTCTCCCGACCGGCGACTCCACCGCCAGTTGAGGTAGCGGGCATCCCGGATACCCATCACAGGGAATGCCTGAGCATGCGTCTTGAAGAGCTGGTCGAAGCGATCGTCGAAGACGGAGCCATGCAGCTTCTCGATGGAACGGAGCCGGGGAGTCCACAGTCGCATCGCCCCCCGGATCAACGGGTCGATCACCACCCCAGCGACATGCTTGAGAAACACTCCCCCCTTCCGATGGGCAAGCCTCGACGCGAACTGCAGAGGGCGGGCCAGCTGGATCATCGCCCCCAGTGGAACATGTCCACACCGGGCATGAATGGCCGCCATTTTTTCGTTCGGATGAGCGAACAGAAAACTCGCTCTTCCCGCCTCGATCGCCTGCGAGGCTTGACGACGCAGCTTGACCGCCGGTCCCAAAGTGCGGAATTCGGGATGAATCGAAAAGTCGGCCCCCACCCAAGCCAAGTGCTCGGAGCCCCGCACGAGCATCCGCCGTGGCATGCAGGCGGTGAATCCGACCAGTTTTCCCTCGGGTTGGGACCGCACAGTCCAGATGACAGCCTCCCCATCCGGGTTCTCGAGATACTTCCAACGCAGAAAATCGACCGACCGCGCGTCTCGATTGGGCCGGGTCAGATTCAGCAACGCCAAGGTCTCGTCCAA
>JBKCTR010000559.1:0-11604 GCA_046318755.1 Planctomycetaceae bacterium | reverse complement strand
CGGCCTTGCGGGGCGGACGGATTCTGTTGCACGAGCCGTGTGGGACGCGACAACTGGGGACTCCCGATCAGTCGTGCGGCGAGCCGCTGGAGTGTGAGGTCACCATTCACAATCCCCGGGTCTACGGCCGCATGCTTTGGGGCGGCAGTCTTGGGGCGGGGGAGGGATACATCGACGGGGAGTGGGATGTCGACGACCTGACCAATCTGATTCGTCTGTTCGTACGGAACGAAACGCTGTTGATGACGATGGATACTGGCTTGGCCCGCGTGGCGAACTGGGGGGCCCAGGCGTGGCACTGGCTGCGAAAGAACACTCCCGGAGGCAGTCGGCGGAACATCGCCGCCCATTACGACCTGGGGAATGACTTTTTTCGCCTGTTCCTCGACGAGACGATGATGTATTCCAGCGGGATTTTCCCGCATCCGGAGGCCTCGTTGCACGAGGCGTCCGTGGAGAAGATCGATCGTGTCTGTCGCAAGCTGCGGCTCTCTCCCCGGGATCATTTGCTGGAGATCGGCACAGGGTGGGGTGGTTTTGCCCTGCATGCGGCGGCAACCTATGGTTGCCGGATCACGACAACCACGATCTCGGAAGAGCAGCACGCATTTGCCACGCGGCGAATCGCCGACGCCGGGCTGTCGGACCGGGTCCGCGTGTTGAAGTGCGACTACCGGCACCTCGAGGGGCAGTACGACAAGATCGCCTCAATCGAGATGATCGAAGCGGTCGGTCACGAGTTTTTTGACACTTTCTTTCAGAAGTGCGGTCAACTGCTCAAACCCGATGGCCTGATGCTGCTGCAGGGAATCATGATGTTTGAGCAGCGGTACCAGGCTTACCTGAAGGCGACCGATTTCATTCAACGGTACGTCTTTCCCGGGGGATGTCTGCCCACCGTCTCGGCCTTGACCGGAGCGGCTGCCCGAACCAGTGATCTCTATCCCCTGCACCTCGAGGACTTCGCCGAGCACTACGCCCGGACCCTGCGTTGCTGGCGCGAGCGCTTCGAAGCCCGCCTGGATGACGTGCGGCGGCTTGGTTTTGATGAACGCTTCATTCGCATCTGGACCTACTACTTCTGTTACTGCGAGGCGGCGTTTCAAGAGCGGTATATCGGTCTGTCGCAGTTGATTCTGGCCAAATCCGGCTGGCGGGGAGATCCGATCGATGTCGGCCGTCCCGCCGAACCGGCATCCGTTCGTCCCCAGAGGCGTTTTCAGATCTCGGAGCGGGACTGATGGAGTTGGTCCTCGCCTTGCTTCTGGGTTGGCTGGCGATGAGCATCGCCATGGCCGGCCTGTGGTGGTACCAGTTGCGGCGCGGTGATGCCGGAATTGTCGATGTCGCCTGGGGTCTGGGGGTGGGGCTGCTTGGCACTCTGTTCTGTTGGTTGTCGGACCAGGGGGATCCCCGTCGGCGTCTGCTGCTGGCGATGTTGGTGTTGATCTGGTCGCTGAGGCTGTCCGCGCACATCGCCGCCCGTCTCCGGCGGATGCCCGAGGATGGCCGCTATCAGAACCTGCGCGACGAGTGGGGAGTCAACGCCCAGAAAAAGCTGTTTGGCTTCTTTCAGCTTCAGGCGTTTTGGAGCGTGTTGTTCGCCCTGCCCATTCTGATTGCGGCGATGAATCCTCAGCCATTCCCCAGCCCGACGGACGTGGCTGGGATTCTTCTCTGGGGCTTCGCCGTGGCGGGAGAAGCGCTTTCGGACTGGCAGTTGCAACGGTTTCGAATGGACCCCGCCAACCGGGGTCAGGTCTGCCGAAAGGGCTTGTGGTACTACACCCGCCACCCCAATTACTTTTTTGAGTGGCTGCATTGGTGGGTCTATCCCCTGTTGGCTGTGGGGGCACCCGGCGGCGGATTCGCCCTCGCTGGTCCGCTGGTGATGTATTGGTTTCTGACACGAGTCACCGGCATTCCTCCCACGGAAGCCCAGGCCCTGCGTTCGCGCGGCGAGGCCTACCGGGAATATCAGGCGACGACGAACAGTTTTTTCCCCTGGTTGCCCAGGGAACGGCGGGGAATCTGATGAGCATCACTTCCTGGGGGGCGGGGCAGGCGGAACGGGGGCGGCTTCCCGACTGGATGACGCGCGGGGGGATTCGCAAATTGCTGGCCGCCCGCCTGGCCGAGCCCGACAACCTCGATTGCGAGCGGAACCAGGAGTCGCTCGAGAGATTTGTGGAACTGCTGCGGCAGAGTCCGGTGGCCTTGGTCCCGGAGAAGGCCAATGAACAGCACTACGAGGTCCCTCCCCAGTTCTTTCAGCAAGTGCTCGGAAGACACCGCAAATACAGTTGTTGCCTGTGGGACCAGGGGGTCGAGACGCTGGATCATGCCGAGGAGCGTGCCCTGGCGGTCACCTGTGCCCGGGCGGAACTTTTTGACGGGGCTCGAATTCTCGAGTTGGGATGCGGCTGGGGCTCGTTGACCTTGTGGATGGCCGCCCGGTATCCCAGATCTCAGATCACCGCAGTTTCCAATTCCACGCCGCAACGTCTGGAGATCGAAAAGTTGGCGCGGGAGCGGGGTCTGACCAACGTGCAGGTGCTGACTGCCGACATGAACCACTTCCAGCCGGAAGCGGAGTTCGATCGTGTGGTTTCGGTCGAGATGTTCGAGCACATGCGCAACTATGAAGAACTGCTGCGCCGAATCAACACCTGGTTGCGTCCCGAAGGCCGGCTGTTTGTGCACATCTTTACGCATGATCGGCTCGCCTATCCCTTCGAGACCGATGGTCCTGATGACTGGATGGGGAAGTACTTCTTCACCGGTGGGATCATGCCCAGTGACGGATTGTTGCATCGCTTTCAGCGAGATCTGCAGCTTTTGCACCGTTGGCGGTGGAACGGCCGGCATTATGCCCGCACGTGCAACGCCTGGCTGGCCCGCCAGGATGCCCAGCGCGGCACCGTGTTGCCCATTCTCGCCGAAGCGTATGGAGTGAAAGACGCCGAGCTGTGGTTTCATCGCTGGCGGCTGTTCTTCATGGCCTGCGCCGAGCTGTTTGACTACGCCGCGGGGGAGGAGTGGGGTGTGTCGCACTATCTGTTTGGCAAACGATGACCAGCCCGGGGTCAGTTGCCGGGCTGGTTGTTGGCCGAGTGAGTGCTCTCGCCGGCAACGGGCGGCCCTCCTCCCGCCAGCGGCTGGAGGAGGGCTGACTGACGCTGAGAGCTCTGTTTGACACAGGCTCCATCGACCGGAGACCCGGGATCAGGCCGAGGGGACTGTTTCGGGGATCTGGTTGTTGCCGGATTCCGGGAGAGAACTGGGTTCTTGGAGAGTGCTGAGGGCCTGACGCGAGAGTTTGTCGGCCATATCCCGCAATTGCTGCTGTTCAGGGCCATCGACCAGTTGAAACCCCGATTTCTCAGCGATCAACAGGTTGAGCAGCACCCCCACCAAACCGGTGCTGGCCATTGAGCCCGCTCCATCCGCTCCCCCGCCCGGGGCCATAAAGACCCGTTCGGGCACCAACGGTTGGGTGGCTGTCGAGAGATGCTCCGACATGCATGAGAGCGCGAACAGTCGCGGGTCCCCATAGGACGAAACCTTCTTGAGCAGCACGGCCGCCTCGGCCAAACCAATCTGCATGACCCGTTGCGCCTCACCGCGGCCGGCGAGGTTTGTGCTGCGGCTATCGGCCTCGGCCAGCATGAGCTTCTGGTCGGCCTGACGACGCGAGCATTGGAGTTCCGCGTCGGCTACCACCACCGCCTGCTCCGCCTGTTTGCGGGCCCGGTTGAGTTCTCCTTCCGCCTCGACCGCGGCCTGTTCCGCGCGCTTGCGCGACTTGGCCAACTCGGCGGCGGCCTGGTTTTCGACAATCTCGATCTGCACCCGGGCATTGGTCAACTGCGTTTGCATATTGGCCTGGGCCTGGGATTCATTCAGCATGCGGAGCCGGTCGGCGGCATCACGCTGGCGATCGTAGGTTTCGAGCTGCTCGATCGACAATTGGCGGGTGCGCAGTTGTTCGAGTAGGGCATTGATCTTGGTGTCTCCTTCCTGGGCGTCGGGTTTGCCGATCAGCACGTCGACGCACTCCATGTCGAAGTCGTGGAACTTGCGGTGCAGCTCGTCCCGGGCTTCCCGTTGGATGGCATCCCGGTCATGGAGCAGTTCGAGCATGGTCTTCTTGTGGGCCACATCCCGAAAATAGGCACTCAGCATGGGATCCAGCGTCTGCGTGATCAGCTTCTTGACATCCCCGAACCGCTGAATGACGTTGGGAGCGCGTTGATAGTCAATGTGCACCACCACCGACAGCGGCAACCGGGGTTCGTAGGCGTCGCGGGTAACCAGATCGATGGACCTGAGACTCTCGTCATACCGGTGTGTCTCGGACTTGCCGGTGATCCAGTGGAGGACGAAGTTGGTCGTCGGGACCAGCACAATGCTTCCCGCGTACGTGTTGAAGGCGTATTTGCCTGGGCCGAGGGGGCGCTCCCAGACACCGCGCTCTCCTTCCGAGACCCGCTCCCCATGGCGAAAACTCACCCCCGAGAGATCCTTGCCCGCCTTGCCGTAGTAGCTGACCACGACCCCGACATAGCCGATGGGGACCACTGTCTTGGGAATCTTCTGGACCGTGGCAAACCAGTGGTTGAGGAAGTAGGTGCCATCGGTCAGAGGCTGGTACTGCCGTCCCCGGCGGCCACCCGCGGCCAGGAATGACTCGGGATCCTGAAAGTTGTTGTGGTAATTCTCATCTCCCGGTGTGGTCGCGACGGGGGGGGCGATGATCGCGCCGGGTTCCAGTGAAGGGCCGTCATGCACGGTGACAATCGCGATGCTGTCCACCTCATGCACCTGTTCGGGGTGCAGCGGGTCGGGGGCCGTCATGGTCTCACCAACCACGACCGGTTGGAAAGCTCGCATCGACTTCAACAGCTCGGCCCATTGCTGCACCTGGCTGAACTCGGTGTCAAGGATTCCACTTCGCAGGGCATGCACCTTTTCTTCGGTGATGATCACAAACAGGGCAGGGTTGATGGCGTAGACTCCTTCCCGCAGGATGGCCCGCTGCCGGCCGCGCTGTCCGCGGGCCACAGGATCTCCGGGTTCACCCGTGAGGAATCGCCGGGCATCCTGGAAGTGGTTGCAGTCCATGACGCGTGCCAAGGTCTGCCCGGCGGGAAGCGGTTCGCCGTCGCGGGCGTAGATGTAACCAATCCTTCCTTGGCGAATGGTCACGAGGGGATGGTAGTGGATGCGATACTGCCACCGGGGATAGTGGAAATGCAGTCCACCGCGCAGCAGCTCTGCCTCGAAGCCGGCCTCTCCATCGAGGGCGATGATCTGCCCATGCTGGACTGATCCGGTCCGTGACCAGAGTTTCTCGACCACCCCCACGCGGTGGTTGGGGATATACCGCACACACAAAAACAGGTAGCAAAAGACAGCGCCGAGTAACACCCAGGCCAACCAGTTGAAGCTGGTGATGGAGACGAGGGAGAAAACGGCAGCCGACGGCACGAACAAAGCCATGAACATGGCCCTGCCTTTCCGGCGACACCGCGGATCTGTGACCGCGCACGCTCCGATCGCGCGGGTTCACCGCGGCGATCGGAAAAGTGCTCGCGCAAACACCATTTCGGGGTGGCTGACAGAGCTCGCCCAGAGGAAACGAGGGGGGAGCTGAAGCCAAACCAATGCCGGGACCACCGGCGAGACGCAGTGCAGAACCGCTGTGAAGCCAAAACTGACCAACAGGGCACTGCGTCTGGGAGAATTGCAGACCAAATGCCCATTCAATCTGAATCGCCAACGTGGCGATTCAAGCTTACGAGGATAGCTGACGGGCTCGGGCTTGAATGACACCCGGACTGGCCTCTGGCGCGGATTTCTCCCCCCGCCTGGTGGCCAATCTTCGCCCCGGAACGCTCCCGAAGGAAGCATTCGTTGGGTCCCCCGCTCCCGGATTCAGCTCCGGGATTCGGCTGCTGGGGTAATTTTACCGAAAATTGTCGCTCGGCATGGATCAAAGTTGTTGGATTTGTCGTAAGGTGTTGCCGAACAAGCCCTTGGTGATGGTGGTTTAATTCCGACAAACACTGGCCAAGACCGATTCGGCCGGCCACCAAGCGGCTTGTCACTGCGAAGAATGTCGGCCAAAAGAATCGCTTCGGAATTTGCTCTTGAGCGGTCAATGGCTTGGTAGACCGCCCCTTCAACGCGGAGGAAGAGACGTTCGCCGAATGGCCACAACGCGGTCGAGCACGTCTCCGACACCGTCGATTCCCTGGGCGATCATTCCCAGGTCGAGATCGCCATCGTCAATGATCGCGTAACCTTGAAGGCACACGCCAGAGGGAACTCGGCGAATCACCAGGGATTCGAAGGTCACTCCCGGAAGGTTCTGCAGAACGCGTCGAAGCGTGCGTTCCAACTGTCGATCGGGATCCGTGACGACCGGCCAGTCGCCATCGTCCATTCCGGGGGGTGTTGCGCTGGAGTCCTGTTCGCACAACGGAGTCACATGGAGCCCCTGCCAGATTTCTGTGCCGTCGCTGGTCGGTGTTGGCATGTCGTTTCCTCGACTGGATCAAACTTCCGTGGTTGACGACCGAACGCTCATTTCAAGTTATCATTCCCGATCTCATTGTCCAGAAAAATCCTGAGACTTTTCGCCCGCCCGGTGAATGACGGTTGCGAGGTGGGGGATTCTCTGATGAACGGGCAATCCGTAAGCAGGGCCGATTTGCGCGGGACTCCCGGCCAGACGCTGCCGATCGAGGGCAATGCAGGCCCGCCGACGTGATCCACGGCAACGGCCTGGCCCAACCGCAACCACGCGTCGTTCACCGCTTCGCCAAGCGGGCGAAATCACATGCCGCGCAACACTTCGTCGGCGGTGGAAATTGCCCGCCCGAGATCGGCGTCCGAATGGGCGGCCGACACATACCACAGACCGCGGCCAATCAGGCGGATTCCGCGGGCATGCATTCCCGCGACAAACCGGGCGTAGGCCCCCTTGTCGTAAGAGAGCGTCTCGCGGTAGTCGCGGACTGCCGCCAGGGGGCTGAAGCCCGCGTGGAACATTGGTCCCAGTCCCTGGATCAGCAGCGGATGGCCGGCCCGCTGCGAAGCTTCCCGGAGTCCCGCCATCAGGAACTCACCTTTTCTCCGGAGTTCCTCGGGAACCCGATCGCGTTCCAGAATCTGCACGGTTTTCAGTGCCGCCGCCAAGCTAGGATTGCCCGAGTTCATGGTGCCGGCGTGAATCACCTGCCCCTCGGCAATCAGACGCATGAATCTTTCCTGTCCCGCCAGCACGCTGATCGGGTACCCACTGGCCATGGCTTTGCCGAAGACCGCCAGATCGGGGGTGATGGCAAATTGTTGTTGCGCTCCTCCCAGTGAGGTGCGAAATCCCGTGATGACCTCGTCGAAAATCAAAACGGTGCCGGATCGGTCGCACAGGTCCCTCAGCCCCTGTAAGAATCCAGGCTGCGGGGGAATGCAGCCGTTGTTGCACATCACCGGTTCGGTGATCACCGCGGCCAACTCATGCGCGTGCTGGGCGAACACCTGCTCGACCATTGCGAGATCGTTCCAGGGGAGCAGCAGAAACTCGTGCTGGCTGTCGGCGGGCAATCCTTGAGACCAGGGGACCGGAGTTGGCTCGTGCCGGGGACCGAGGTCAGAGAGGCTACCCCCTACGCTCCAGGCCACACTGTCGAACCAACCGTGATAATGTCCCTCGAATCGCAGGAATTTGGGCCGCCCGGTCACCGCCCGGGCCAGACGCAAGGCCGCGTGGTCGGCCTCGGACCCCGACAGACTGAATCTCAGCCGTTCCGCACAGGGGATCAACCGCTGCAGCAGCTCGGCCAGCTCGAGTTCCTGGATATGCTGGCCGGCGTAGAGTTGACCCTGTTGGCTGGCTTCCGCCACGGCGGCGAGCACCTCGGGGTGAGAATGTCCGAGGACCAGCGGTCCCTGGCTGAGTGTGAAATCCAGGTATTCATTGCCATCCACGTCCCACAGGCGGCTGCCGGCGCCCCGGGAATAGAACAGCGGATGGGGAGTCGAGAACTTGCGAAACTCACTCGCCACCCCTCCCGAAAGGACCCGACAGGCACGCTCGTAGAGTTCCTTGGATTTCTCGTGGGTCGACATGGCGCGAAGCAGGGAAGGAGGTGGGGCGTGGGGGGGCGAACCGATCTGCAAGCCAAGGGAGGCCGCAGCGCCGCCCCATCTTCTTGCCGATGATCTCGCATGGCAAGTCGGGGCGCGGTATGGGGGGGCGACCATGCCGAAAACCTGGCCATGCGTGACAAGACACCTTGCAGACCGCGGCATGACTGACCAAACTACCAGAGGTGTGTGGCTTCCCTCCCGGTCAATGTGACCGATTTCCTTCCCCCCTCGGTAGACCGGCCGGCCCTCGGCCAGATCTTTCCGCCCAACTCTCTTTGCGAGTCGCACCATGATTCGCTGCCAAAGCCCATTGTGGCTGGGCATCCTCCTGCTGGCTCTCGGCCCCTTTTCAGTCGCCTGGGGTGAGCCGCCGGTCGAGCCCGTTTTCGAGTCTCACATCCGTCCGCTGCTCAAGGCCCATTGCTGGCATTGCCATGGCGAGGCGGGAGAAACCAAAGGGGGGCTGGATTTGCGGCAGGTCCGCCGGATGGTGCAGGGAGGCGATTCCGGTCCCGCGTTGTTGCCTGAACAGCCGCTGGAGAGCCCGCTATGGCAGCGGATCGTGTCGGGAGAAATGCCCCCGGGCAACAAAAAGTTGTCCCCTGCCGAAATGGCGGTGTTGAAGAGCTGGCTGGAGCGGGGCGCACCGACCGCCCGGGCTGAACGCGAGATTCCCGATTCAAATTCTTTCACGGAAGAAGAACTGTCGTTCTGGTCATTCCGCCCCGTGGAGCGTCCGGCCCTACCTGCGACACGGCAGGCCGGCTTGGAAAATGAGGTGGATCTCTTCATTGCCGCAGGATTGCAAAAAAAGGGACTGCAGCTCTCGCCGCCAGCCGATCGCGGGACGCTGATACGTCGGCTGACTCTCGACCTCTGGGGGCTTCCTCCCACACCCGACCAACTTGACGAATTTTTGTCCGATGAAAGCCCGGACGCCTATTCGCGCTTGGTCGAGCGGTTATTGGCCTCGCCCCGATATGGAGAGCGATGGGGCCGCCACTGGCTCGACGCGGCCGGCTATGCCGATAGTGAGGGCTACAGCACCCGCGATTTGGAACGCAAGTATGCCTGGAAATACCGCGATTACGTGGTGGCCAGCCTGAATCAGGATTTGCCCTGGAATGAGTTTCTGGTTGAGCAGATTGCCGGTGATGAGCTGCTGGTTCCCCCCTACAAGAATCTGACGTCCGAACAGGCCGCGCGCCTCATCGCGACAGGGTTTCTCCGGATGGGACCGGATGGGACCGGGGACGGCGAGGGGGAGGTCCAGACGGCGCGGCAGGAGGTGATCGCGGAAACGATCAAGATTGTCAGCACCTCTGTCTTGGGTCTGACCGTGGGCTGCTCGCAGTGCCACGACCATCGTTACGATCCCATTCCGCAGGCCGACTATTACCGCATGCGGGCCATTTTTGAGCCCGCCTTCGATGTGTCGAACTGGCGCAATCCCACAGCCCGGCTGGTCTCGTTGTGGCACGACGAGCACTTCGCCAAGGCGGCCGAAATTGACCAGAAAAAACAGGCTCTCAATGAGGAGCGGACCAAGATTCTGGATGGAATTGTCGCGGAGGTGTTTGAGCGGGAGTTGCTCAAAGTTCCTGAAGAACGACGGGCCGAAGCCCGCTCCGCCAAGGAAGCCGCCGCTGACAAGCGGACTGCCGAGCAGCAGCAGTTGCTCAAGGATTTTCCGGCCCTCAACGTCGACCGTGGCAGTGTGTACCTGTACGAGCCGCAAAAGATCAATGAGCACAACAAGAAGTACGACGACCTGACCGCCCAACTGAATTCCCAGCGTCCCCCGGAAGATTTCGCACATTGTCTGACCGAGGTTCCAGGAGCGATGCCCGCCACGCGGATATTCGCCCGGGGAGACTTCAACCAGCCCCGCGAGGAAGTTGCTCCGGCCGAGTTGTCGATTCTGTGCGGCAGTTCGCCCGCGTCGATTTCCGCCAAGGATCCCGTGCTGGCGACCAGTGGCCGGCGACTGGCCTGGGCCCGGCATTTGACGAGTGGACGCCATCCGCTGGTGGCTCGGGTGGTGGTGAACAGGGTCTGGCTGCATCATTTTGGAGCCGGCATTGTGGCGACGCCCGGCGACTTTGGTGCGCTCGGGGCCCGGCCGACCCATCCCGAGCTGCTGGATTGGCTGGCGGACCGGTTTGTCGAGTCGGGGTGGAGCGTGAAGAGCCTGCATCGCCTGCTGGTCCACTCCGCCACCTACCGACAGAGTTCGCAGCGGACTCCGGAACTGGAGCGTGTGGACCCCGAGAATCGCCTGTGGGGCCGGGCTGTGGTTCGGCGACTGGAAGCCGAGGTTGTGCGCGATTCACTCCTCGCCATCTCGGGACGACTCTCCAACCGGATGACGGGTGTCCCTGTGCCCGTGGCACCCGATGAAGTGGGACAGGTGGTAGTGGCCGTCGACACCCGCGACTCGGCTGGTCGTCCGACGGGCAAGACCGTCTCCCTCGGCGAGGACGAGTTCCGGCGCAGTCTGTATGTCCAGGTGCGACGTTCGATGCCGCTGTCGTTTCTGGAGTCGTTCGATGTTCCGGACATGCGTCCCAACTGCACGTTGCGAAACAGTTCCACCGTGGCCCCCCAGGCCCTGCTGATGATGAATAGCGAGTTCGTTTCGCAGCGGGCCGCAGACCTCGCCCGGCGGGTGTCGGAAATGGCGGGAACCAGCCGTGCCGAGCAGGTGCGACTTGTGTGGCGCCTGGCGACGGGGTTGACTCCGTCGGAACGCCAGTTGATTGAGGCCTGGGAGTTTTTGGATGCCCAAACGACGGCCTATTCGGGGCTGCAGTTGGAAGGGGAAAAGCCCGAGCAACGGCCCGACCCGGCGTTGTCGGCCCTGGCGAGTTACTGTCAGGCGATTCTCTGTTCGAATCGGGTGCTGTATGTCGAATGATTTTTCGCAGAGTGCTGGTCTTCAGGGTTCTCGACGGCACTTTCTGGCCGAGCAGTCCTTGCGTTTGGGAACACTGGCGCTTGCCTGGCAGGCGACTCGCCAGACGACAGCCGCCCCACCCAAACCAGTCGATCTGCCCAGCCAGTTCGATTTGACGCCGAAACAACCCGCCGCCCCCCCCCAGGCTCAGGCGATGATCTCGTTCTTCATGCAGGGGGGGCCCAGTCATCTCGATCTGTTCGACAACAAGCCCGAATTGCAAAAGCGTTCGGGCGAGAATTTCGGCGGAGAGATCAAGTACGACAATGCGGCGGAATCGAGTCCGAAGCTGTTTTACGGTCCGTGGAAGTTCGCGCGGCACGGGCAATGTGGCATGGAGCTGAGTGAGCTGCTTCCCGGGTTGGCCGAGGTCTGCGACGACATCACCCTGATTCGTTCCATGCATACCGGGGTCAACAACCACGGACAGTCGATCTACGCCCTGAATGGTGGGCGTCCGACCGGAGGCCGGCCCGCGCTGGGGAGCTGGC
>JBKCTR010000558.1:0-2518 GCA_046318755.1 Planctomycetaceae bacterium | reverse complement strand
GCACATGGCTGACCACTTTCTCGGGGGCGTCGGGACCCAGGTCGTCAGCCTGCAGCAGCACCAGCCAGACCGACTCGAGGGGCTCGCCCGGGCGAAAATCCCAGGGGGTCTTCCCGTCCCGCAGACTCCGGTTCCCCGCGAAATGGCATTGCAGGCAGACGGCGTCGCGCAGCGCGGGTTCCAGCCGGGCGGGATTCACAATCCGCGGATTGTCGACGTGGCGGGCATCGCTGTTTTGAAACAACTCGACATGGGCCCGCCCCGGTCCGTGGCAGCGTTCGCATCCAATCGCCTCCTCGGCGAACAGGGCGTTGGGGTCGATTTCCCAGCCCAGTGGCTCACGCTGCAGCCGACCGGTGTGGCAGGCCAGGCAGTCGTCCCCCACCTGCCGCTCAAAGGGGGCGGTCGACGAGCGGTCGAACCCGGGAGAGATGTCGTATTCCCCCGTCTCGGCGAACCACGAGAGGGGAGACTGCCGCAATACCCCCTGCTGGTGGACCAGGTACGAGGCTCCGTGGCGTCCGGAACCCATCCGGAAGGCGATGGGAACGGACTGTTCCGCGACCACCTGTCCCTTGGCGTTGCGCAGTTGCTGGCTGTGGGTCTGTGTCTCTCCCTGCTGGGTCACAACACACGTGAGGCCGTCGCGCTCGAAGCGGAACTCGGGGGCGATGGGAAGACCGGCCGGGTCATCCGGTCCCACCCGCCAGGTCGAATGACCCATGGGATGGGCGGCGTAGGTTTGTGAGATCTCGCCGTGGCAGTCGGCACAGGCGCGCGAGCCGACAAAGTCATCGGCATCCGCAGGGGGAGAGGAAGCGGGGAGAGGTCGCTCGGCCTCCGCGGTCGGGCTGTCGACGCTCGTCGGACCCCGCCGCATTCCCCACCACAGCAGCCCCCCCGCCAGCAGGGTCCCTGTGAGCAACAGCAATCCGGTTCGCGGCAACGGCTTCACGCCAGTCCATCCTCTGCAGAACGAATCAGTGGCAGTTGCTCTTGGATGTTCCCCATTCCTCAAGCCCAAGACCAACCAGAGGCCAGACGCTCCTCGCCGGGGCAGGCGGGGGACCTGACGGGGCCACAGGCACCCCGGCCGGGCCACCCCCTTGGCAACGAGTTGCCCCGATCATCGGGGGGGGCCTTGGCCGGCAGCCAATTCCGCCTCCCATTCGTCCAGCAGGGGCCAGTCGGAGGCACAGGTTCCGAAGTCGGCCATGTGCTGGTAGGTCTTCAGCCGATCGATCGTCCCCTGCAACAGTCTTGGATCATTCCGGAAACAGGGCCCGTGGCTGGGCAGCAGCCACTCGACCCCACTGTCGCGGATCCGTTCGAGGCTGTGGATAAAGGCCGCGATGTCGGACCCGTGATGGGCGTCGATGTTTCCCACACAGCCGTCGCGGAAGATGTTGTCTCCCGAAAACAGCAGATTGCCCATCTGGAAGGCCAGTTGGCTCTGGGTGTGTCCGGGGGTGTTCCAGGTGACCAGTTCGAGGTCTCCCAGCCGCAGGACATCTCCCTCGTTGATCGTGGCGTCGAGGGTGACCAACGGCATGGGAATGGAGATACCCTGGGCGGGAATCTCGGCATACGTGAGGATGCGGTCTCCCGTGGCGAGTGACTCGGCCGCGAGGGGATGGCCCACGGTCTTGGCCGAGGGGAGCAGTTCCTTGGCCAGCCGCAGCCCCTGCACATGGTCGGCATCGGCATGGGTGGCGATGATGTACCGACAGCGGGCCAGGGAGAAATCGAGGCTGCGGATGAGGTCGATGATCTCGCGGACCGTTTCCTCATAGCCCACATCGATCAGCAACCAGTCATCGCGGTTATAGACCAGATAAACGCAACATCCCAGGCGGCGGCGGGCCTGGAGATTCATTTCCAGGACGTGGGGGAACAAATCACGCCGTTTGCGCATGGTGGAGGGAACTCCGGAAAACAGGAATCAACCCGAGTGGTTTGCCCCGAACGGGGATGAGAACAGGAAGCACGGGGGGCCCTCCCGACATCCTCGAGATTTTAGTGGACGGGCCACGGAAGGACCACGTCGTCATCGCGGACCACCCAGTCGCTACAACCGCATCTTTCCTCGGGGGGGGGACGGCGGGTGCTAAGCGGGGGGGGCACTGGGGGGAATCGACCGGAGCAATCGACCGGAGCAATCGACCGATGGAATTGACCGACGGAATCCGCCGATGGAATCGACCCAGGGAATCGACCCATGGAATCGACCCATGGAATCGACCGGGGCGTGGCCGCCGGAAGGGTGGGAGGGGGAGATTTTCCGGCGGGGGGCAGGTCCCGGTCCTGATCGTCCCGATTCGGCCACAACCGCTGCGCGAGGGCTTGCAAGCCCCTTGGTGCAGCGTCACAATGCGGCTTCGCATGCGGCTTTTTCTGCAGTCCGTCTCCCCAGTGTCCACTGTGTTTTGAGGCAGCTCCGATGGTGAAATTTCTGGAAGGTCAGACCGTGGGCATCGACCTGGGCACCACGTTCTCCTCTTTGGCGCAATTGAACTCC
>JBKCTR010000557.1:0-1355 GCA_046318755.1 Planctomycetaceae bacterium | reverse complement strand
ACGTGGTGCGATCTCTGGCAGCTCGTGGCGTGATGGCGGCGGAGTGAAACCGTAGTTCAGTTTGGCGGGTGTCTCGTGTCTGATTTGCACCTGGGCGGCCTGTCGTTCGAACAGCCTCGCGCGCCGTCACTGGTTCCGATTCTGGAATTGCATCGCGGCAGTGATGGGTACGTGTCGTTCGCACAGCAGACGGCAGACGGTTGGTTGCCGTTGTGGAACGTCAAGGCGAGTGATCTTCAGCGGACGTTTCCGCAGCTCGCCGATGAGCTGCTGAGAGACTCTTACTTTTCCATCAACGCGTTTTTTCGGGGCGGTGGATATCGGCGTGGCCTGAGTGAAAAACTCGGTCCGATTGGCAACAGCGTACAGACTGCGTTTCGACGTGCAGACGGGGCGCGATGGCTGACAGCCTGTTTCGCCGATCTCGACTGTCACGCGTTGGGTGTCTCGCCTGGGCAAGCTGTCGGGGCAGTGATCGACGCGCAGATTGCGAAAAAGATTCCGCCTGTCTCGATGCTGCTGTATTCGGGGCGTGGTGTCTGGTGTTACTGGTTTCTCGCGGCCGGTGATCGACTGGTTCCGGCGTTTCCCGATAACGTCTGCCTCTGGCAAAAAATCCAGCACGCGATTGGCGGCACCCTCGCGGCGTTGGGTGCGGATGCGAATGCGCGAGACGTTCCGCGAGTGTGCCGGATTGCAGGGAGCCTCAACACGAAGTCCTCAACACACGTTGCGTACTACCTGGGCGGCGGCACCGATGGCAGGCGGTTTGTTTACACCCTCGCCGATCTCGCGGCGGCGTTCGGGGTGACTCGCCAGGCGGCAGGGCCAGGCGTGGCGGCGAAAGATCGGGAGCTTCAGCAGCGGGGGGCAACAGGTGCGGCAGCACGATGGCGGTATGATCGACAGCGCTTCGAATTGCTGTGGGAACGGCGGGGCGGTTTCCCGGTGGGGATGCGGAACAAAGCGATGTCGATATGGGTGTCAATTCTCGCCAGCCTGTCAGGTGATGATGCGTTGTCACCTGATGAACTGTGGAACGAAGCCGTTCGACTCTGGCGAGACTTTGAACAGCCTGCCGATGATCAGTACAGCGTGGGCCAGGTCCGCAAAACGATTGCTTCCATCGCGGCGAAACAGGGCAACAGGCGGCACCTGCGGGCGCAGAGCATTGCCGATACCCTCGGGGTGACGGCAGACGAGTCTGCGTTCCTCGCCGAATATGTGGTGGTGAAACACGGTTCCCGGGGTTGGCCTGCGGCGGGTGCGGTGATCGAACAGCCTGGGGTGACTCGCCCGGCGGCGGCACAGCGGCGGCGTGATCTGATCTCGGGTTGGTGGTCTGCGGCGTTGGC
>JBKCTR010000556.1:0-3389 GCA_046318755.1 Planctomycetaceae bacterium | reverse complement strand
ATCGAGAAGGGGGGGGATGTCGACTGCTACCGCCTGCCTCTCGTGGCGGGTCAGCGGGTGCTGGTCGAGGCGTGGGCTGACCGGATCGATTCGCCCCTGCGGGCCGTGGTCGAGGTGCGCGATCCGCAGGGACGGGCTGGTCCTGGCGAGCGGGTCGGACCCCGGCTCGATCCCCGGGTCGATTTCACCCCCCGCGAATCGGGAGAGTACGTGCTGCGGGTGCATGATCTGTCGTTTGCCGGGGGAGCCCCGTATGTGTATCGCCTGGCCGTCACCACACAGCCGCGGGGAGAACTGGTGATCCCGCCGGTGGTAACTCGCGACCGGGTGACCCCGCTGCGCCTGCGTGGACGGAATGTTCCAGCAGAGACCCCGGCGTTTCCGTTTGATCCGCGGCTGGCGGGCGAAGGGACACTGGGGTTGCGGCTGCTGCCATCGCAAGGGACGGCCCACCTGGTGGCCGCGCGCGAGCCGGGGGGAGCGGGGCCCTGGCCGGTTTCGGTGGTGGACCTGCCGGTGGCCGAGGTGCCCAGACGGCATCGCACCCCGGACCAGGCGTTGCCGGTGGAAGTGCCCGGGGCGTGGTGGGGGGAGATTCCCGAGGGGGATGAGCAGGTGTGGCTGGCCGTCGAGGCGCGGCAGGGAGAGGTCTTCTGGCTGGAGGCGTTTGGCGACCGGCTGGGCTCGCCGGTCGATCTCGATCTGGTGGTGCTGACGGCGGATGGAGCGACCGAGTTGGCGCACTTCCGCGATGAGGTCGAGAACCCCGGCGGGTACCGTCTGCCGTTGCAGCACACCGATCCCCGCGGACGCTGGGTGGCCCCCAATACGGGGCGGTACCTGGTGGGGTTGCGGAATGTGGTGGGAGGACTCGACCGGGACGCGCGACGGGTGTGGTGGCTGTCGATCGAGCGGGAACAGCCTGATTTTGATCTGGTGGCGGTGTCGCGCCGGCTGGGACAGCCGGCGGGGTTGGCGATTCCTCGGGGTGGCCGGGAGTGGCTGGAGGTGTTCGCGACTCGCCGGCGGGGGCACGCCCGGCCCATTCGCCTGGAGGTGAACGGCCTGCCGGGAGGGGTCGAAGCGCACGAGGTGGTGCTGGGTCCCGCTGCCGACCGGGTGCCGCTGGTGCTGTCGGTCGATCTCAATGCCTCGGCGGGACTGGCGGCGCTGAGCATCACCGGCACCGAGTTGGGAACGGCGGAAATGGGGACAGCCGCGCCCCTCCGCCGGACCGCGTCGATCGGGACGATGATCGCGGCGGGGCAGCCGCTTCCGTCGGGACGGCTGACGGCGGATCTGCCGCTGTTGGTGCAGGAGGCCCCCACGCTGGTGCGGGTGGCGGCGACCGGCAGCCACGAGACGGTCTTTCAGGAAGGAGCCCTCGATCTGTCGGTGCAGGTCGAGCGGACGAATCCCCGGCTGTCGCGGGCGGTGCAGCTCTCGCTGGTGGGATTGCCGCGGGGAGTGACCGCCGAGGTGGCCACGATTCCCGAGGGTCAGTCGCAGGGATGGATCAGCGTGCAGATTCCCCCGGGGCTGCCGGAAGGGACCTATTCGGTCGCGGTGCAGGGGGAGACCGAGGCGCTGCCTGCGAATGCCTCGGCCGACGCTCCCCCGGTGTCGGTGGTGGCGATCAGCAATCCGGTGGTGTTCCGGGTGGAGACGTCGCGGATTTCGCTGGGGGTCGATCCCCGGGCTCCGGTGCGGATCGGGCGGGGGAAGGTGGTGCAGGTGACGTTTTTCGCCGAACGCCGGCATGGCTTCATCGGCAAGACCCACGTGGAACTGGTCGCCCCGGGTGGGGTGGTGGGACTGCGGGGTCGGGGAGTGACCCTGGTGGGGCAGTCGGACTCGGGGGTGATTCAGATCATCGCCAATGACGACGCGCCGCTGGGGCAGCAGCCGTTCTTGCGGCTGGAGGGGGGGGGGACGGTCGAGGATCGGGCGGTCTACCGGGCGACGCGTGCTCTCCGGATGGAAATCGTGGAGTGACCCGATGCGAATGAGAACAGCGATGCGAACGAAGCGGGGAGTTCTGGGGCTGGCCGCATGGCTGATGGCCGCGTGGGGTCCCGTCGGCCTGTTGCCCGCGGGGGAACGTGCCGACGACCGAGTCGCCTTTTCGACCGACGTGGTGCCAGTGCTGACGCGGCTGGGCTGCAATGGTGGGGGGTGCCACGGGAAGTCGACCGGGCAGAATGGCTTCCGGCTGTCGCTGCTGGGTTACGAGCCCGAGTTCGACCACGAGGCGCTGGTGGGGGATGACCGGGGGCGGCGGCTGCTGGCCGCGAGTCCGGAAAGCAGCCTGCTGCTGCAAAAGGCGGTGGGCAGCGTACCCCACGGGGGAGGGCGGCGGACGGTGCCCGGGAGTGAGTCGTACCAGATCCTGGAGCGGTGGATGCAGCAGGGAATGCCTGGTCCCCGGCCGGATGACCCGACGGTGGTGGCGCTGGAAGTGTCACCGCGGCAGGCGCTGTTCGCTGCCGACCAGTCGACGCAGACGCTGCAGGTGACCGCCCGGTTGTCGGATGGGCGGGTGCAGGATGTGACCCGGTTGGCGGTCTACCAGAGCAATGATCCCGAGATTGCCGAGGTGAGCGAGACGGGGGAAGTGCGCCGGCAGGGGCGGAGTGGGCAGATGGCGGTGATGGTGCGGTATGGCGACCATGTGAGCCTGTTCGAGGGGACGATTCCGTTTCGCACTCCCGATGCCCGCCGGCTGGCCGAACTGGACGCGAGTGTGGCGACAGGAGAGAACGCCGCCGCCTCGGAGACCGGGGTGGCCCGGATTGACCGGCTGGTGGCACGGCAGTGGGCCCGGCTGGGGGTGGAGCCTTCGCCCCCCGCGGCGGAGGCCGAGTTTGTGCGGCGGGTGACGCTCGACATCTGTGGCACGCTGCCGACGGTGGCTGAGGTGCAGGCGTATGTGCAGGATGCGTCGCCCGACAAGAAGCGGCGGCTGATCGACAGCCTGCTGGCCCGCCCCGAGTATGCCCGTTACTTCGGACAGAAGTGGGCCGACATTTTGCAAAACCGGGGGCGAGGGTACAGCACCAGCCGGCAGCGGCCGGGGACGGCGCTGTTCTCGGCGTGGATTCGCGACTGCTTCGCCCGCAACCTGCCGTACGACCAGTTTGTGACGTCGATTCTGACCGCTTCGGGAAGCCAGGAGACCAATCCGGCGACCGTCTGGTACCGCACGGTGCGGACGACCGAGAACTACGTCGAATCGTTCTCGCAGGCGGTTTTGGGGGTGCGGGTGCAGTGTGCCCAGTGCCACCATCATCCGGCCGAGCGGTGGAGCCAGGGGGATTACTACGGGCTGGCGGCGGTGTTTGGACGGGTGGGGCGGAAGGGGGGCTTCGCGGATGCCGAGGTGCCCACGA
>JBKCTR010000555.1:0-6166 GCA_046318755.1 Planctomycetaceae bacterium | reverse complement strand
TGCCAGACCGTCCGCAGGCGCTCGGCATCGCACCGTGCGGGGGGAATTGCCGCGCTGCACACAGTCCCGTCAGAACATTTCGCCCGGACGGAGGTGCCGCCATTCTCCCTCGGGCAATTTCCCCAGCCGCACCTTGCCAATCCGCACCCGCTTCAGCCCGGTCACCTTCAGTCCGACCAGCTCGCACATGCGGCGGATCTGCCGTTTGCGTCCTTCGCAAATCACAAACCGCAACTGATCGCGGTTGAGCCACTCGACCTGGGCCGGTCGCAGTGGGCGTCCATCGAGTTCCAAACCATGCCTTAACCGGTTCAGCCCCTCGTCGTCGAGCGTCCCCGTCACCCGGACGAGATACTCCTTCTCGATCTCGCCGTGGTCTCCGGTCAGCCGTCGCGCCAGCCGGCCATCCTGGGTGAAGACCAGCAGTCCCGTCGAGTCGATGTCGAGCCGTCCCGCGGGGGCCAGGCCCACAAAGCTCGCGGAGCTCAGCGGGGGGCCGGCCGACTCGGCCATTTTCCTGTCGTTGGTCAGCAGCTCGGCCGCAGGGTGGTAGCCGGGCTCGGGCTGCCCCGAGACATACCCCACGGGCTTGTTCAGCAGCAGGGTCACCAGCTCTCCCTGTTCCCCCAGCGCTTCCGCGGCCAACTCGACCTGCTGGGTGGGCAGCACCTTGATTCCCAATGTGTTCACCGGCTGGCCGTCGACCAGCACCAGCCCCCGCGCGATGAACTCGTCGGCCTCCCGGCGCGAACACAGCCCGCGCTGCGCCAGCAGCTTCGAAAGCCGGACGGGGGTGTGGAGATCCATGGGTTCAGTCATCGATCACCACCCGGGCGTTGGGGAGGCTTTCGAGAAACATCGAACCATACCGTTTGGTCCGCACCCGGGGATCGAGAATGACCACCTGCCCGGTGTCGGTGGTGGTGCGGATCAGCCGGCCGAACCCCTGTTTCAGCCGGATCACCGCCTCGGGAATCTGATACTCCATGAACGGATTCCCCCCCCGCCGGCGAATCGCCTCGAGCCGGGCCTCCAGCAGCGGATGATCGGGCACACTGAAGGGGAGCTTGGTGATGATCACGTTCTGCAGCGCGTCGCCCGGCACATCCACCCCCTGCCAGAAGCTGTCGGCCCCAAACAGCACCCCGCGGGCATCGTTGCGGAATCGTTCCAGCAAGAGCGTGCGGGGCAACCCTTCGCCCTGGCTGTAGAGCGAGTAGCCCTGCGCGCGAAACCACGACTGCAGCCGCCGGGCGCAGTTGTCGAGCATCTTGAAGCTGGTGAACAGCACAAAGGCCCGCCCCTGCGTCTGGTCGACGTATTTCTGGATCCGCTCGCAGACCGCCTGCTCGTATTCGAAGGGAGATTCCGTGGGGTCGGGCATCTGCCCGGGCAGCACCAGTCGGCAGTTCGCCTGGTAATCGAACGGACTGTCGAGTTGGATCTCGGCCGAGTGGTCCATCCCCAACCGATGCCGGATGAAGTCGAAACTCTGTCCGGCCACCGCCAGGGTGGCGCTGGTCAGCACGACCGTCGGCACCTTCGAGAAGAGTTCGTCGCGCAGCACTCCCCCCACCTCGACCGGAGAGCAGCACAGCTCGACCCGTTCCTGCTGCCGCCCCGCGACCTCGATCCAGTACACCGAATCGGGCATCGCCTGCTGCAGCCAGGTCTCCAGTCCCTGGGCCAAACCCAGACAACGTTTCGCGGCCGATTCGAGTTCGATCCGCTCTTCCTCGCGGGCAATGGTCTCGGCGAACACGGCGATCCCGCGCCCCAGCTCGCGCAGTGGAGCGGCCACATCGTACGAGACACTCACTGGCTGGGTCACCCGCCCGTTCTTCGGACAACTGTTGACCCGGGCATGCCGCAGTTCCGCGAACAGATCTTCGGCGAGGTACTGCAGGTCAACCACCTGCTTCTCCCCCTCGCGGAAGCCGTAATGCCGCAATAGTCCCTTCTGCGTCACGCTGTTGAAGAGTTTGTTGAACAGATAGTTCAGTTGTCCGCTGGTGATCTTCAGCCCCAGGTGGTCGGCGGCCACCTGCTCGACCGTGTGGGCCTCGTCGAAGATCACCACTTCGTAGTCGGGCAGCAGGCTGGCCCCTTCGCGGCGCAAGGCCAGGTCGGCGAAGAACAGCGCGTGGTTCACCACCAGCAGATCGGCGTTCCAGACCCGTCGCCGGGCGCGGTAATACAGACACTCCTCATGCGTCGGGCAGCGTTTCCCCAGGCAGTTGCCATGATCGCTGCGCACCTCGTCCCAGACCTCGCTGGCGGGGCGGAAGTCGAGCGAGGCCAGGCTGCCGTCGGAATCTCCCTGGGCCCACCGCAGCAGGTTTCCCACCTGGGTCACATGCTGCGGATCGGCGAACATCGACCCGGCCCGCTCGGCCGCCCCCTTCAGTCGCCTCAGGCTCACGTAGTTTCCCCGCCCCTTCACCAGCACCGCCGAGAACTCCAGCGGCAACACCGCGTTCAGGAAGGGAATGTCCTTGCCAATCAACTGCTCCTGCAGGGCGATGGTGTGGGTCGAGATCACCACCCGTGTGCGGGGTGCCTTTTCGGCCGGGGCACCCCCCGGACGGCGGGCCTCTTCGGCCTGCCGGGCGGTCGCCGCCAGGATGGCTGGCACCAGGTAGGCGAAACTCTTCCCCGTGCCTGTTCCCGCCTCGGCCACCAGGTGCGTGCGATTGGAAATGGCCTGGGCAACCGCCTCGGCCATATCGAGCTGTTGCCGACGGTTCTCGTACCGTTGCAGCTTCTGGGCGACCCGGCCGTTGGGTCCCAGAATCGAGGCCGGGCTGAAGGTGGTGTCCATGCCGCGCGGTCAGTTCTGCGGAAGCCGCGTGAGGCAGATCAGACAGATGTCGTCCGACTGCGGCTGTTCGCCACTGAACTGATCGATGTCGTCCAGAATGGTCTCAATCACCTGTTCGACATCTCCGTGGGCCGTGGTGAACTGGCGGGTCAGCCGGTCCGGGCCGTAGCACGCCCGCGCCTTGTTCATCGATTCGGTCACCCCGTCGGTGTAGAGCAACAGGGCCGAGCCCGGTTCGAGCGCGATGGTTTCCTGGCGGTATTCGATGCCAGAGTCGATGCCCAGGGGAATACCGGCCACATCGAGCCCCAGCGGCCGCACGTGGTGGCCGGGAGACCGCAAGAGCGGGGGGAGATGCCCGGCGGTGACCAGGGTGAGGGTATGCTTCCGGGGATCGAGCACCACCAGGCCCAGCGTAATGAAGCGATGGCCCAGCCCGCTGCCCGAGAGCTGCCGGTTGAGCTGGGTGATGGCCTGCGCGGGGGTGGGCTGAGAGAGCAGCATGTAGCGCACATCGCTGTACATGCGGGCCATCAGAAGGGCGGCCGAGACCCCCTTTCCCGCCACGTCCCCCACGGTAATCGCCAGCCGCCCGTCGGGCAGCGTCAGATAGTCGAAGAAATCGCCACCCACGCTCTGCGCGGGGGCGTAATAATCGGCGAAGTGGTAGCCGGGCAGCGAAGGGCGTTCGCTGGGAAGAAACCCCAACTGCACCTGGGTGGCCAGTTGCAGCTCGCGTTCCAGACCCCGGCGTTCGCGGGCCGAGCGATGCAGTTGCGCGTTGTCGAGAGCGAGGGCCGCCTGCACGCAGACCGCCGCCAGCAGGTCCAGATCATCCTTCGAGAACATCGCCCCCAGGCGGAAGGAGTCGAGCTGAATGGCCCCCCGCAGCCCCTCGTGACAGGGAAGGGGGACACACATGACCGAACGGATCCGCAGGTTCGCGACGCTCTCGCTGAGGAACCGTGGATCTTTCGGGGCGTTGTCGCTCAGAATCGCCCGCTGGTTGTCGATCACCTCGCGCAGAATGGTGGTGCTGATCCGGGCCGAATCGATCTCGGGCTCGTCCCGCCGCAACTGGTAGGCCTTGATCTGGTACTCGCGCGTCTCGGGATCCTCCAGTACCACCACTCCCCGGTCCGCCTGCGGGAAAATCCGGAACAAAGACTCCAGCACCCGCGGCAGCATCGCCTCGACTTCCAGCGCCCCCCGCAGACTTTCGGCAATGTCGAGAAACGCCTTCAATTTCGCCTCGGGCCGCACCTGCAACTGCGGCAGGGGCTGCGAGCGAATGTCGAAACTGCTCGAGATGTTGCCCGGGGTCCGGGCCTCTTCCTCTCCCAGCACCGGCAGCTTGGGCGCGGCGGGGGGAGCCAGCGTCTCGGTGGTCGTCAACACCGTCCGCGTGGGCTCGGTTTTGGATCCGGGATGGGAAGACCCCGGCTCACGCGGCCGGTTGAGAAACTGCATTTCAATCTCGCAGATGCGAATCTTGTCTCCCGTGTGCAGTTCCACCCGCCCCCGCCCCTGAATGGGATTGCCGTTCAACTCGGTCCCATTCCGGCTTCGCAAATCTTCCAGAAAGTAGACGTCGTGGCTCCGCAGGATCTGCGCGTGATTGCGGCTGACCGACGGATTGTCGAGCACGATCTGGCAGCTCTGCAGCCGACCCAGCGTGCACCGGTCTCCCGGAATCTCCAGGATCTGCCCCGGGCAACTCCCCTCCAGAACTTTCAGCACCGCCACGGGTCAGTCCCTCCCCTCGGGCCGCGTCCCGTTCGTCGGTGCCCCCTGCTCCGAGGGCCGCTGCTCGAGGATCGATTTGAGATTCGAATTCAATTCTTCCTGCAGTGTCCGGCGGTTCCGTTGGATGGCATCGGCCACCTGCTCTTGCAGCCATGGGTCCAGGCTCGAATAGGCCCCCGCCAACTTCGAGAACAGCTCCTGCGACGCCCGATGATCATTCCGGACATGCTGCAGCAAAATCGCCTGTCCCGCCTGCCCCACCGCCCGCAGCTTCATCTCGGAACTCGGCAGTGCCGCCAATTGATCGAAGCACCCCTGCGCCTCGTTGTAGTTCCCCTTCGACAGGTGCAGCAGCGCCAACTGCTTGAGGGCGTAGTTCTTGAACAACTGCTTCTCGGGGTACAGGTCAATCACCGCCTGCCACGCGGGAAGACTGTCTGCCAGCGTCAACGCATGGTAGTACTGCTTCTCGGCCGAGCCCATGTTGGGCACGTCGGCCCGCCGCCCCGGCTCGGCCGCGAAGGGGTCGGGTGTTCGCAGCAGCCAGCCCGCCCCCGCTCCCGCGCCCCCCACCAGCAGCGCCAACCCCCGTACCCGCAGCAGATAGCCGGGCCAACCCCGGTCCGGCCCCCGCCAGATGGCCGAGACCAACCGCTTCGGCCACGACCCCGTGGTCGACCCCTTCGCCCGGCTTGGTCCCTCTTCGCCGTCGTCCTCGGTGGGGTCGGCCTCATCGATCTGGGCCACGTCTCTGGCCGATCCACTCCGCGAACCCAGTTGCGAAAACCGGTTCAGGTCCCGCAGCAGTTCGGCCGCCGTCTGGTAGCGGTTCTTCGGATCCTTCGCGAGCAGCTTGTGGACAATCCGGCACAAGACCGGGGGGAGATCTTCGCGCTGCTCTTGCAACGGCTGCGGCTTCTGGCGGACGTGGGCCATCGCCACCGCCATCGACGTCTTGCCCGCGAAGGGAGGCTTCCCCGACAACAGGTGATAGGCGGTCACACCCAGCGAGTAGAGGTCGCTGCGGGCGTCGATCTGGCTGGCCGAGACCTGCTCGGGACTCATGTAGAGCGGAGTCCCCATCGTGACCCCCTCCTGCGTGAGGTTGACCCGCTCTCCCTCGAGAGTCAGTTGGGCCAGTCCAAAGTCGGCGACCTTCACATCCCCCTGCGGAGTCAGCAGGATGTTCTCGGGCTTGATGTCGCGGTGGACAATTCCCTTGTCGTGGGCCGCCTGCAGTGCCGCCGCGGTCTGCTTCAGCATCTGCACCGCCTGGTTCACCTCGGGAGGCCCCTTGCGGTTGATGAATTCCCGCAGATTCCCCCCCGAGACATACTCCTGAACGATGTAGTTCCGCCCGTCGTGTTCCCCCAGCAGGTACACGGCGACAATGTTGGGATGGCTCAATGCCGCCGCCGCCGTCGCCTCGGTCAGGAACCGCTTGAGATTGTTGGCGGACTCGACCCGCTCGGGACGCAGCAACTTCAGGGCCACCTTGCGCCCCAGGCTGGTCTGTTCGGCCAAATAGACCTGGGCCATTCCCCCCTGCCCCAGCCGGCGGATGAGCTTGAACTCCCCCAGCATCTGGCTCTCGGCACC
>JBKCTR010000554.1:0-2309 GCA_046318755.1 Planctomycetaceae bacterium | reverse complement strand
GAGTGACGAACGGCTCTATCCGGTGGTGACAACCGCCAACATCGGGGGGAAACAACAGTTGGTTGGTTTTCTGCAGGGGAGCCCGGTGATCGAGGTGGAGTACGGTGCGGTCCGGCCAGCGATCAAGAAGGGGGGCTTTCTATTCGACGCGGGAAATGCCCGCTGGTACCGGATCACCAATATCCTCGCCGACAACGGCACGCGGGCGAGCCTGCAGATTGACCCGCCGGCGATCATCAGTTCGCCGCGCGATACCAATGAGAACGTCGTCGGGAACCTGGTGATGTTCCCGAAGGGGGTGGTCGAGGTGTTCAGCCTGGGGACGCGGCCATGATGCTGAAACGCACACGACGAACTTCGGGCGAATGGACCACCGTGCGACGGGGTGGCTTCACCCTGGTGGAAATGCTGGTCTCGGTGGCCCTGGTGGTGCTGATGATGACGCTGTTCGCGTCGATCTTTCAGTTGGCCACGGGGGCCATGAGCACCCAAAAGGGGCTGGCCGAGAATGACCAGCGCTCGCGGCTGGTGCTGAACGCCCTGCGGAACGACCTATCGCGGCGGACGATGAAGCAGGTGCTTCCCTTCGCGGCGGCCGAGGATGTGACCCAGCCCGGAGCCCAGATGGCGCTGCGGCAGGGGTATTTCTACGTTCGCGAGGGGAACCCCGACGATCCGACCGACGACATCCTGCAGTTGACCGTGGCCACCAACCCGGGTGAGGAGCCCTTCTATGGGCTCTGGGCACGACGGCTGAACGCCTCGGGGCAGGTTGAGGCGCTGCTGCTGCCCGATGCGAATGGAAACCTGGGAGACCAGGCGACCGGTTTTTGGCGGAACCAACCCGAGTTCGACGACGGGGCGGCCGACCTCAATTTCGCCGCCAGTTCGCCCCGGGCGGAAGTCTCGTACTTCCTGCGGAATGGCTCGCTCTACCGCCGGGTGCTCTTGATCCGGCAGCCCAGCAGCCCCAGTGGAGCCACCAGCGGTCAGCCTCAGGAAGGGGAACAGACGCTGAACCTGGGTTTGTTCCAGGCCACCGGTTGGGGGAACGGCCCGACATCACAGAAGTTCGCGAACTTCTACGCGTGTGCCGATTTCTCGGCCTATCTGGAAACGTCTTCCAACCTGTTGAAGTTCCACGGTGCCTCCAGTCTGGACAACGCCGGGTCATGGCTGAGTGTCTCGCTCGGTCATCCCAAGTACCGGTTTGGTCACAATGTGTTGAATGGAATGCCCCGGGAATCCTCGGCGCTGCCAAACGGCTTCTACTTCGGCCGGTTCACGCACGAAGAAACTTCGGCTTACAGCTATGGCGATCCCTCGAAGGGATTTGGATATCCGGGGCGCATGACGTCCGATTCGCCCAACCCGTACGACTTCGCCACGGCACTCACCTACAACCCGGATGCCGGGACGATTGTGGAGTACGCGGGGGGGCTGCGGGCGGGAGAAGACCTGCTGATGACGAACGTGCACCGCTTCGACATCAGGCTGTGGGATCCGGGGCTGCACCCCGGGCCCGACCTGGCTCCCGGGCGGCAGGGGATCGACGACGATGGCAACGGGGTGACCGATTTCCTGCCGGACGGTCAAATCGACCCCGGGGAACTCGGCTATCCGGGCAGCGACGACGGCGGGTTCATCGATCTGGGGCACAATGGAGCGCGGGGATTTTACCGGGCACCGCTTCCGCAGTTTTTGCATCCTTACTGTGCCGACGGGGCGTTCCGGTTTGATACCTGGCATCCCCAGGTGAAATTCAGCGCCAACGACCGTCCCAGTCGTCCACCATTCCGGGCCGCCCTGCCCGGACGGGATGGACTTCCGGGGGATCCGCAATTTGACGACGACCAAAATGGAACGGTGGATGATGTGAATGAACTGGGGTGGCCCGGAACGGATGACATTGCACTTCCGTTGAAGGCGATCCAGATTCGCATCACGTTTTTTGAAAACAGCACCCGTCAGATGCGGGACGTGACCCTGCTGTTTCCGTTGCAGACCGGCTTGCAGTGAGTTGTTGAGAATCGGCCTGGTTCGATGCTCTGCCCCAGTGGCTGTTCTGCCGCTGGCAGCTTGGGTGTGAATTGCCTTTCCCACCCAAACGTTGAGTTCCCTTCGTTGGTCCCAGTGAGGCACGGACTTCTCCCGTGATCCAGGTGACTGTCATGACACCCCGTCGCCATCGCCATTCCATCCAACGCCCGACGTCTCTGGCCGCTCCGCAGGGAGCCCGGCCGGGGTCGGTGCTGTTGGTGATGCTGAGCCTCTTGCTGCTGTTGATGGTGCTGGGCTTCACCGCCCTG
>JBKCTR010000553.1:0-5889 GCA_046318755.1 Planctomycetaceae bacterium | reverse complement strand
TCGCCGACATAGATGATCGATCCCGCCCGTTCCTGCCCGAGGGTCTCGAGCGACGCCTCGAGTGCCGGGCGGAGATCCGAGGCACCCAGCGGAACCCGCTTCGAGAGCTTCGTCAGGGCCAGTTCGACTTCGGAAGACTGCGGCTTCGAGAAGGAGTCCTGCAGGGCTTCCAGAGTGCTGTCAACCGCGTACAGACGGACGCGATCCGACTCGGGAAGGGCCGACAGCAATTCCCGCACGACCGCCAGGGCCTGCCGCCGGTGCTGTCCCACCTGGGAGGCCGAGGTGTCGATCAGCAGCACGTGGTCTCGAGCCGGGCCGGCTGCCAAGCCTTCCGGACGGATCGCCAACGCGAAAAAACTTTCCCCGCCCGGTTGCTGGTAACGAAACAATTGGGCGGCATGAGTGCCGCCAGGCCGCACCCGTTCGGCGGCGACGGTCCAGACCGAGAGACCACCCAGCGCGACGACGGCCGCCGTTTGCACGGCTTTCTTGGCACGGGTCAGCATGCGACAACTCCAGAAAGAAGGTTCGAGGGCAGGTAAGCTGGCGCCGGAGCCAGAGCTCTCAAGGACAGGGGGCGCAGACAGTCCCAGCCAACAAAGAGTTTACAAAGTGGTTCGACCCGGGATGAAGCAAAATCTTTCAAAAATTCCGCGTTTTCCCCCACCTGCTGTAATCACCCGTTCTCCGTTCCGATTGCACGCCTTGTCTGGCCCCTGTGGGGGCGCAACCGCCTCGCCGCAGCCTCTCTGACGTTCTCCTGGCTGACACTGACGAAGCCCTGGGTCGCCCCCCATCACTGGCTTCAAAAGTTGCCCTCAAACCCCGAAAAACCGGACTTGTGAGTCACTTCATCCCCGGGTTATAAGCCGCTTCCGACGGATCCGCATCTGGAGGATTCTGGGGAAACTCTCTGCGGAGTCTTTGCCGCACGCAACTGGTCGTCTGGTTACCCCCTCTCTTCGGAACAGCCTCAATGAGAATGCAAACCGAACCCAGACTGGATCCGGGGATTTCGCTGATCCGTTTGAAACTGCGAGTTCTGCTGGTTTGGCTGGGTCTGGCCCTGATGGTGTCCAGCGTTTGCCGGGCCGATGATCCGGCAGACACCCCTCCCGAATCGAAACCGCAGGTTCTGTTGCTGCGGAATGGAGCGATTTTGCGGGGCAAAATCCTCTCACGGGGAGAAGACTATTTGATGCAGGCTCCCCATGGTCAGGTGGTGGTGCCAGGAATCCTCGTTCGGGCGGCATGCCGCGATCTGCAGGAGGCATTCGAAATCATGCAAGAGCGGGCGGCCGCTCAGAGTGAAAGTTCCGCCTACGTGACGCTGGCGAAGTGGTGCCAATCCGTCCAGATGTTCGAGGAAGCCCATGCCAGTCTCGAACTGGCGCTCAACTTGGACGCCAACCTGGATGAAGCCCGGCGATTGTTGACCTTGAATACCGAGTTACGGCAGGAACATCGCCGGTCCCTGCAGCCACTTGAGGCGGCCGAACCAACTCCGGCTGAGCGTGGCGATTCCGAATCGCACCTGGGGGGGCTTCCCAAAACGCTCGCCGGACAGTTCACCAGCCGCATTCAGCCCATCTTGACAAACAATTGCTCGACGGCCAGCTGCCATGGTCCCCGTTCCGAAACCGGATTTCGATTGGAACGGGTTCCCGTGGGACAGCGCTCGGAACGAGGAGCGGTCGAACGCAATCTTCAGGAAGTCAGTAAGTATCTAGACGTTCACCAACCGGCCCACAGCCCGCTGTTGACTCGGGCGAAACAACCCCACGGAAAGCCTGGCCGAACATTGTGGACGGGGGCGTCCGGCAAACAGCAGCTTGCGGAACTGCAGGCCTGGGTTCGGGAGGCATCCCCCTACCTTCAGGGTTCCCCAGCCGATCCCCCCAAACTGGTTGAGAGTTCCCCTCGCGGGAAATCCCGCCCGGTGGATGCTCCCCAAGATCCCCAAGTGGTTTTGGCGGCGGCGGAGCAAGAACTCCAGGCTGAAGAGAAATCTCCTCAATTGTCCTCCTCGAACGAGAACCCGGCGGCCGGCGTTCCGGAGATCCAACCCCCCGCCCGCCTGCCTCCCGCGGGCAGGAAGATCGATGCTGCCAGAGAGGGAACGCGGTCTCGACCAGCCCAGGGCAGATCGAAGCCTCAAGCCAATCCCCGCATGCCTCCGTCCAGACTCCAGCCCCGCCCTTCCGAGCCCTTGGACGGAGTCCCCAAATCGCCGACCAAGAGTGCTTCTGCCAAACCCCCGCTGACGGAAGCCACAGGCCAGGATTTGTTCGATCCCGCCGAATTCAACCGTGCCCGGCAGAGGCCAGTCGACTAAGTGCCGCCGGGAACCGCCCGGGGGGATTCGCTTCCGACTGCGGAATTTGAGAACCCACAATCGCCGTGCGTCTACCTTTCCCCGGCCCGGGAACTATTCACACAGTTCCCGGATCACACGGCGATACAGTTCGGTACCTTTCTGCAATTGATCCAACTCGATGAACTCATCCCAGGTGTGGGCCTGGGCAATTTCCCCGGGGCCCAACACGAGGATCTGTTTCATCGCACCGAACATGACCCCATCGGTTCCGTAGGAAACCGTCTTCGAGCTCTGTCTGCCGGCAATCCGCAACATGGTCTGCACATAAGGCGACTGAGGATCGACGAACAGGGCTTTGCCAATGGGGTACGCGATGAATTCCAGGCCACAACGGGCGGCGGCCGCGGCAGCCCGGTCGACCAACTTCTGGGGGTCCTGACCAGGCATGGGACGAGAGTAGACCGTGCAAACGCTCTGCGGAGGGGTGATGTTGACGGCAGCGGTGTGATCGTTGATCCCAATGTTCCAACTGATGATGGGAGGATCAAACCGCTCGTCGCGCCAGGCGGGATCGTTTGTCACCTCGTCATGAATCGCCTTCATTTCCGCCAGGAAGGGAATCATCGCAAGGTTGGCGTTGAGTCCATGGCTGGTGCTGGAATGGGCCGCCTTGCCATGCGAGATCGCCCGGAATCCGCACGTTCCCTTGTGAGCATGAACCACCTGCAGGCCGGTTGGTTCACCAATGATTCCCTGTGCGTCACCGGCGACCATTTCGGCATACAAACGTGACTGGGAAGCGACCAGCCGGGCACCCGCGAAGCCAATCTCTTCATCGGCGGTGCAGACGATGTAAACCGGCCTCTTCAGTTGCTCTGCCGAGACATCACCTGCGGCGGCCAGCATACAGGCGATCGAACCCTTCATGTCGCAACTGCCCCGTCCGTACAGCCGGCCCTCTTTGACTGTTGGTTCAAATGGACCGTGTTCGGTGGTGAACCACGGGTCGGCGGGGACCACATCGGTGTGTGAGAAATAGGCCACACCGCCAGTACCGGCACCTTTCTTGCCCACGACACACGACTTGGGAACCCCCTGATCATCGAGATAGTCGAGTCGTTCGACCTCGAAGTTCCGCTCGACCAGAAGTTGCTCGACACACGACGTCACTTCACGGTTGGAAGTGCGGCTGACGGAAGGAAACGCAATCAGCCGCTGGGCCAGAGACAGGGCAAGCATATGGCAAACAGGGGAACATGGTGGATCGGGGCGGGTTTGTGAGGTTACCCCAGTGGGGTGGACTGATTCAACCAACGATCACAACAGTCAGATCCGTTACGGATCGAAGGTTGGGGAAAACCGCTACATTTTCACTCTCCAGGCCGTTTTGAGGGAAGAGATTCGCGATTGGCAGCCGATAAAGGTGTTACAGCGTGACTTTCCGCTACAACCTGACCGCCAGCCATTTCCCGGGCGGGGTCGTGATGCGCCCTTTCCGCCTGCCCAACCGAACTAGAGGACCGGGACAATGAACCCACTTCGTCGCTTCGCTCTCGCCGTGGCGTTTGGAGCGTGCTCTCTCGGCGTGGCGGATGCCCAGGCGCAGATGCCCGGACCAGCCGGCATGCCGCCGATGCCCGCCGGGATGGCCCCGCCCCCCACCGGAGCGTACGCCGAGCCGATGATGTACGACGGTCCCTCCTTGGGTTATGGGGACCCGGGCTTCAGCGCCTACCGGACTCCGCAGCCGCTCGAGGGGGTTCAGCGCCCCATGTCGGGCTGGGATGTCGAAGTTCCCGACGACGGCACCATGGTGGGGCATCCGAAACTGTTCGCCGGAAGCGGATTCGTCCGGGTGGAGTACCTGAACTACAACATCCGCGAGCCGGGTGATGTGCTGATGGGGGCTCCCCTGGCGGACAATCCCTACCCGACCGACCCGTTCGTCATCTTCGCTCCCGGGACAGCCTCACCCACGTATTATGGCATCGTCCCCAGTGCGAAAATGTTTGACCTCCGGGACACCAGCGGCATCAAAACCACTCTGGGGTTTGATCTGGCCCACGGCGACTCGGTGGAACTGAGTGCGTTTTTCCTGGCCCAGAAGAAAAGCGGCTACATCAACAACAATCTGGGAACCAGCCTGGTTGACATTGGAGGGTTTCTGTTTGAACTGCCCAACGTGTATGCCACCAGTATGCTGCTCAATGGGCAGGTGGGAGACACGCTGTACGTCTACAACGATGGATACGCCGCGTTCTACCAGTCGCAAGTGTGGGGGGCGGAAGCCAACTACCTGCACGACCTCGACACCTACGGAGCCGTCCACTTTCGCCCGATGATCGGTGCGCGGTTCCTGAACATCAACGAGCGAATGAGCCAGTACGGTCGGTTCCAGCAACTGGCCCCTGTCCCCTCCTTCGAATCCTCGATTGAGTCGGATACGCAGAACTACCTGGGTGGTGGTCAGATTGGTGCGCGGGTCGAAATGGTGACTCACCTCTTCGACTTCGGGGCCGAGGCGAAATGGCTCATGTTGGCGAACTCGATGTACGCCGACGTCGCGACGAACAACCTCCGGTTCAACGGCGATCCGTACGTGCTTACCAGCGACAACACGACCCAGGTCTCGACCGGTTTCGATCTGACGGGCTGGGCGGTGCTCCACCTGGGGCCCAAATTCGACATGCGGATTGGCTACAACTTCCTGTGGCTGACCGGAATCACCCGCCCCGAAGACAACATCTACTACAACGAAAACGGCATTACCCAGCCGGCCGGGGTGGTGGTCGACATGAAGAAGCATGACTGGAGCATGAGCGGCCTCCAGTTGGGCGGCACTTTCAAGTGGTAAGTTCCTGAGGTGGCTGTGTGGGGTGGGGAGGCCCGCCTCACGCGGTTGGCCTGACCGACGACCGGAAAAACAGAAGCCCCGCCATTCCGAATTGGAATGGCGGGGCTTTTTCTGTTGTGACAGTCGCGACTCACCCATTCTCAAACCGAGTCGCAGTCGCGTCGGCAAACTACTTGGCCTGGGCGTGCTCTTCTTTCTTGCCGGTCCCCTTCTCGCGGACCGCGGTTTTGACCTGGGCCACAATCTGCCGGGCGGCGAGGATCTCATCACGCGAGAAGAAATAGACGGGAGGCAATCCGCCAACAGCCCGGCGAGAGGATTTTTTCGCCAGATCGTCCCAGCTCATTTTGTCGGTCAGGTGCCAAGCCGCAGCCTGGAGTGACTTCTTGTCGAACTTGCCGCTGGCAACCATCAGCAGCAATTCCCGCAGTTCGGGATCGACGGTGTATTCTTCTGCCTTGACGAGCTTGTAGTGCATCCGGGGATTCGGATCCGCCTTGCCATGTTCGAGGCACACGGTGTTCAGCGGCACCTGCGCGACCTTATCAGGCGGAATCGAGAAGAAGCCACCGCCGCCCCCCATCCCACCCATGCCGCCCCCCCCCATCCCGCCACCGCCCATGCCACCCATCCCGCCGCCGCCCATCCCGCCCATACCCCCGCCGCCGGCCTGACCACCTCCACCCATCCCGCCCCCGCCCATGCCACCCATCCC
>JBKCTR010000552.1:0-4572 GCA_046318755.1 Planctomycetaceae bacterium | reverse complement strand
CGGTGGTTCATTCTCGGCATGGCCCTGCTGGGGACCCTGATCGGAATGGGGGTCGGCTGGTTCGTGACCCGCTCGGTCACATTGCCCGTGGCCGAGGTTCGCAATCTGGCCCAGTCCATGGCGGCCGGCGACCTGCGGAAGCGGGCTTTGCTCGAACAGCAGGACGAGGTGGGCGAACTCTCCCAGGCGACCAACCTGCTGGCTGACTCACTCAGCACCATCGTGCATGAGATCCAGAAGGTCTCCACGGGCTTGGCGGGCTCGGCGGGCGATCTCTCGGGGGTCTCGAAGCAGTTGCTCTCCCAAAGCGAGCAGGCCTCGTTGCAGGCGACGAATGTCGCCAGTGCCTCGGAGGAATTGACCGCCAACATCGGCACCATGGCGGCCGCCGCCGAGCAGATGAGTGTCTCGGTCGCGTCGATCAGCTCGGCCAGTGAAGAGATGAGCGTGAACGTCGGCACCATCAGCTCGGCCGCCGAACAGACCTCGAACAACGTCAATGTTGTGTCGTCCGCCGTCGAGGAGATCTCGCGGTCATTCAGTGATGTGCTGGGGGATGTGCGCGAAGGATCGCGGGTCGCCGGGGAAGCCCGCAAGATGGCCGACTCGGCCACCGAGACCATCCAACAGCTCAACCAGTCGGGAACCGAGATCAGCAAGGTGACCGAGACGATCAAGATGATCGCCCTCCAGACCAACCTGCTGGCCCTCAACGCCACGATCGAGGCGACCTCGGCGGGAGATGCCGGCAAGGGCTTCGCCGTAGTGGCTCACGAGATCAAGGAACTGGCCAACCAGAGCGCCAAGGCGGCCGAAGACATCGCCCGCAAGATCGAAGAAGTGCAGAAAGACACCCGGCAGGCGGTGGAGGTGATCCAGAGCGTCTCGCAGATCATCAAGGACATCAACTCCTCGACCGAGCGGATCACCGCGTCGGTGGAGAAACAAACGCAGGCGGCGGGTATGATCTCCCGCAACGTCGGTGAGGCGAACCGTGGGGTGGGGGACATTGCCCGCTCGATCTCGGAAGTCGCCAAGGCGGCCGGAGACATGTCGCGCAACGTGGCCGAAGCGGCCCGGGGAGCGACCGATGTCTCCCGCAATGTCAGCGAGGCGGCGAAGGCGGCCGGGGGAATCTCCTCCAGCATCCACACCGTCAGCTCGGCATCGCGGGCCACCAATGACTCGGCGACCCACGTCAACGAGTCGGCCACGCATCTTGACCGCATCGCCCGCGAGCTGCGCAAGCTGGTTGGCCGGTTCAAGATCAACACGGAAGACACGACCCACGAATGAACACCACCCCCCTGCGAGTGCTGATTGTTGATGACTCCCGCATCTTCCGCGGAATCATCGAGACGGCACTCGCCGGGCAGCCGGGGGTCCGCGTCGTCGGGTCGGTCTGGAGTGGCGAAAAGGCGCTGGAACTCGCTCGCGAGCAGTTGCCCGACTTCGTCACCCTCGATATCCAGATGCCCGGCCTGGGGGGGATTGCCACGCTCAAGGCACTGCGGGAACTGGCGACGGCCCGCCGCCACCCGCTGGGGGTGCTGCTGGTCAGTGCCCACACCCGGCAAGGGGCGGCCGTGACCGTGGAAGGTCTCCAGGAAGGGGCCTTCGATTTCCTGCACAAGCCCGATTCGCCCGATCCTCGTGCGAACGAAGCTACCCTGCGCAAGCAGCTGCTCGAAAAGATCGAGCTGTGGCGGAGCAGTCGCCAACCGGGCGCACGCCGCGGGACAGTCCGTCCGCAGACACCATCACCCCCCGTGCCCGCTCCGCCGGTGCAGCGCGGGGTGTGCCGGTATCGGGCCTTGCTGATTGGCTCTTCCACCGGAGGGCCTGAGGCGCTTGCAGAACTGCTGCCGAAATTCGCCCCGCAGGCTCCGCTGCCCATTTTGCTGGTCCAGCACTTGCCTGCCGACTTCGGCAGTTATTTCGCCCAGAGTCTGTCGCGCCGGGCTGGTGCTTCGGTGGTGGAAGCGTACGACGGTCAACCCGCGGTGGCCGGCCGCATCTACCTCGCTCCGGGGGGGAGCCATCTCGTGGTGCGCGGGAATGGTCCGCACCTCGTCTGCGGGTTGAGTGATTCGCCTCCCGAGAATGGTTGCCGTCCCGCGGTGGACGTGCTGTTCCGCTCGGCCGCCGCCGCCTGTGGCGACCGGGTCCTGGCCGTGGTACTGACCGGCATGGGTCAGGATGGTGCCCGGGGAGCCCTCGCCCTGCGGCGTGCCGGTTCGCGGGTGCTGGTGCAAGACCAGGAATCGAGCGTGGTCTGGGGGATGCCGGGCACCACGGTGGAGATGGGGGCCGCCGACGAGGTTCACTCCCTCGTGCAACTGGGTGACACGGTCCGCCGTCACCTGGGGATGGGAGACTGAGGCCCGCATGGAGATCTCCCCCCAGGAATTTCGCGATGTCCAGATCCTCGTCCGCAGTCTGTGTGGGCTGGTGCTCTCGGATGACAAGGCGTATCTCGTGCGGACCCGGCTGGAGCCGGTGGTCCGCGCACGGGGCTTTCAGCGCTTCGGCGATTATCTGGGCTGCGTGCAGCAGGTCGATGCCGTGCTGCTGCGCGACGAACTGGTCGAGGCCCTGACCACGGGTGAGACGTCGTTCAATCGGGACAGTCATCTGTACGACGCCGTCCGCAAGTTTCTGCTGCCCGAACTGGGGGAGACGTTGCGACGGCGGCGGGAGAGCGGGTTTGTGCATCCCACCGCCCGGCTCTGGTCGGCGGGCTGTTCGACCGGGCAAGAGCCATACAGTCTGGCGATGGCGGTGCTCGACTACGTGGGAGGGAACCCCGCCCTGCAGTTTCGGGCCGACCAGTTTCCCATCCTGGCGACCGATGTCTCGGCCCGCTCGCTGGCCACCGCCCGGGCGGGGCGCTACCCCCGGCGGGATCTCGAGCGGGGACTGACTGCGGACCAGTTACGGCGGTTTTTCGAGTCGGAGCGGGATCAGAGCCACGGTGTGGCGCGACGGGAGCTGCGGCAACTGATCGAGTTCCGCCGGCTCAATCTGATGGACTCACTGCCCGGGCTTGGTCCCTTCGAGATCATCCTCTGCCGGAATGTGCTGATCTACTTCGACCCGGCCACCCGGCAACGGCTCTGTGAGCGGTTTCACGAGGCGCTCGCGCCACGGGGTCTGTTGATTCTCGGCTCGGCCGAGAGCCTGTTCGGTCTCGACGTGCCGTTCACCTCCGAAACGATCGGCGGCACTGTCGTCTTCCGTCGCCGTGAAAAGGGGACAGGTCCATTTTCTGCCTTTTCACGCCCCGGCTAACCCGGTCGTTTCCGATTCCCCACGCCCGATTTCACCCTGCGGGAGACTTCGCCATGTTGCTGTCCCGATTTTGTCTGGTGATGGCCTGCGGCCTGTTGTTGATTCCGGCCGCGGCCTGGAGCCGCGAGCCGTTGCGGTTGCAGACCGATCGGGCCGAGCTGGTGATCAGTCCCGAGGGGGGCACGATCACCGGGTTCCGATTGAAGGGGAAGCCGGTCAATCCGCTCAACTGGGAAGTCCCCGACAATTTCGAAGCCCAGACCAAGCCCGCGCCGCGCGGTCACTTTCTCTGTCTCGATCGCTGGGGGGCTCCCTCAGCGGCGGAGGGAAAACGGGGCATGCCTTTTCATGGCGAGGCGGCCGTGCGGGCCTGGGAGGTGACGACCCCGCCGAAAGTTACGCCCGCCGGCATGCAGGCCGCGATGAACGTCGACTTGCCGCTCGCCCAGTTGCACGTCGCGCGGGAGGTTTTGCTGGAGGCGGGGGGCGTGGCGCGCGTCCGCGAGACGGTCACCAACCGCGGGCCACTGGGCCGGCTGTACAACATGGTCCAGCATCCCACCATCGCCCCGCCGTTTCTCGACGAGCACACGCTGGTCGACAGCAATGCCACGCGGGGTTTCTGCCAGGATTCTCCCACCGCTGACCTCGACGAGGGATCGTGGCCGCGCATGGCTTTGCCGGGCGGGACCCAGGTGGTCGATCTGCGGCACCTGGAGGTGGATGCGCAGCCCGGGGTGAAGTCCGACGTGACGTCGTTCGTGTTTGCCGACGGTGTGGACTGGGGCTGGGTCACGGCGTCTCAGCCCGCGCAGGGTTTGCTGCTGGGGTATGCGTGGCGAACGGCCGATTACCCGTGGCTGAACATCTGGCGGTTCCGTGACGGGACGAAGCGGTTGGCCCGCGGGCTCGAATTCGGCACCACGGGCATTCATCGTCCGCCGGCCGAGTTGCTTAAGCAGGGGGGCCAGCGGTTTGGCCGGCCGACCTTCGCGTATCTGGAGCCCGACGCGACCGTCACCCGCGAGTTTTTGATGTTTCTCGTAGAGATTCCGGCGGATTTCGCCGGTGTCGCGTCGGTGGAGATCACACCGTCGGGGCTGACCCTCCGCGAACGCTCTGCGGCAACAGCCCGAGAGATTCCCGTCATGACCAGCCTCGCGGGCCGACAGGATCCCTGAGGTTCGCCTGCCGATTCCCGCAACGCTCTCGCGGCCGTTTCGGCAGGGTTATGGGACCAGCCCTCAATCCTGCTCGACAAACACTTCGATCTTTCCATCC
>JBKCTR010000551.1:0-3046 GCA_046318755.1 Planctomycetaceae bacterium | reverse complement strand
GTCGCTGCGTGAGTCATGGGGTCATCTGCCGATCTGTGGACGAAGGGACGATTCCACTCCTCTGGACTGGTCACCACTCAAACTTCAAGTTCCCTCCCCACACCACCGCCGCCACATCGCGCGATACAACCCTTCCAGATTCCGTATGAATGCCGCGCCGTCGCAGAGGCGGGTGCGCATCCGGTCGCGGAGGGTGTGCCGGAGGTTGGCGAGGGCTTCGGGATGGGCCGCGAGGCGTTGGCAGGCGGTGACGAATTCGTCCGGGGTCGAGGCGCACAGTTCAGGCAGCTCCAGTTGCCGCAGCACGCTGGTGGAGAGCCGGGCGGTGGGGCGGTCGCCCCGCAGCGTGACCAGCGGCACCCCCATCCAAAGCGACTCACAGGTCATCGTATGGCTGTTGAACGGAAAGGTGTCGAGGATCACGTCGGTCTCGTCGAACACCCGCAGGTAGCTCGCCTCGTCGCTGGTCGGGCACTGGATGTCGATCCGCTCCAGCGGGTAGCCCAAGGCGGCCAGCCGCTCGCGAAACTGCCGCGCGACCGGTTCCTGGAACTGGTTGCGGAAAAACAGCAGCCGCGCCGTGGGAATCGCCTGCAGCACCCGCAGCCACAGTTTCAGCACCTCGTCGTTCAACTTGATCAGCGGATGGTGCGAGCCGAAGGTGAGGTACCCCCGGCTTTGCATCGGCAGCGGCGAAACCGGTGGGGCCTCGGCCGGAGGTTCGAAGCAGGCGAATGAACCGGGCAAGCGCAGAACCTGCTCGGTCATTGGAAATGCCTCCTCCAACGGATCGAGCACTGCGTCGCTGATGCGGTAGTCGATGCTGTCGAGCCCGGTGGTGTTGGAATAGCCGAGGTAGGTCACCTGGACCGGTGCTGGGCGATGCAGGAAGACATCCAGCCGGTTGTGGGCGGTGTGTCCCGCGAGGTCGACCAGAATGTCGATGCCGTCACGCGCGATGAGCTCCACCACCTGGTCGGTGGGGACCAGGCCAGTCCGGTGCCAGCCTTGGGCGAGAGCGCGGAAGCGTTCGCTCACCGCGTCGATCTTGGGGATTTCGGCATAGAGGTGGATTGAGAACTCGCGGCGGTCATGATGCCGCAGAATCGGCTCGAAAAACCGGGCGACCGCGTGCTTGCGGAAATCGGGCGAGAGATAGCCGATCCGAAGGGGGCGGTCGGGATCGCGGGAGTTGCCATGGCCGGTGCGGGCGGGGGGGGCGAACATCCGCTTGAGGGCACCCCACTGGCAGGGTTCCTGGACGATCTCGCGGGGGGCGGTGTGCGGATCGTAATTCAGCACCATCAGCAGGTTGCTGCGGCAGGTGAAGAAGCAGGGATCGATCGCCAGTGCGGCGCGATACGAGGCGATGGCCCGGGAGACATCGCCGACCGCCTTGTAGACCTCGCCCAAATTGGAGTGTGGGACGGCGTACTGGGGATCGAGACGAATGGCGTTCTGAAACGCCTCAATCGCCTGATCATGCTGGATGTGGTCTTCGTAGAGGGTTCCCAGGCTGTTGTAGAGGGTGGCGTTGCCTGGCTGCAGCGAGATGGCCTGGCGGAGGCAGTCGATCGCCGCCGGCAACTGCCCGGCCCGCTCGGCCAGCAGCCCCAGGCGGTGCCACGCCTCGGGCTGCCGGGGGTCGGCCTGCAGCACCTGCCGGTACAACCGCTCGGCCTCACTCCATCGTCCCAGTCGGTCGAGTTCGAAAGCCTGATGCAGCCAGGCGGTGGGAGTATTCACGGAGACAGATCCAGCATAAGACAGGGAGAGCCCGATGGAATGCGCTGCCGACACCAGTACAACGCACGTGGCCCCGGCTTTGCCGGGCCCAGCGGCCCCACCTCGGCGACCGGCGGTCAGCCGATGTTTCTACCACGCTCACAGTGGGGGCGATAGGCCACCCAGCGTCTGCGGGCGTCGAGGCGTTCTGCGTCGAGTCTTATTAGGTCATTCCGTCGAGGTGGACGAGTCTGGCCAGGACGCCGCGACAGCAAGTCCCGGCGGCGAACCGGCCCAGGTCCTGGAAACGGCCGGGAGGTTGATCCATCGCCGCGCTGACCGAAGCCGGCCCGGGAGATGGTCAGCGCTGGCGGTGCTCGTCGCAGACGGTGGGCAGGGAGGGGTCACTTCGGGTAGGAATCAGACCCCTCGTGAGCCGGGCCAGGTGCCTATTCGGGCATCGAAAGTTCGGGGACCAGTTCGGGTTCGGCCTGCCAGGTCCCCTCTTGGAATTGGGGGCCGGGACCAAAGCTGGTGGGGGCTAGATTCCGCGGCGTGGGGCTGGTGCTGCGGATCACGCGCGAGCGGACCACCGGGGCGGGCGTCCGGGTTTGGACGCTGGGAACGCGCCGCATCGAGGTCCCCTGCAGCGGGGGCAGCAGGTCATCTCCCCCCTCGGACGAGTACGGCGTCACGGGGGACCAGGCTCCCGGATCGTTCGGGGATCCGATCGGGTATTCGGGGAGATCATCCAGGCACGGGGCCGGCCGCCGGGGTGGACAGCGCCAGCGGGCCGCCAGTGGGCGGGCAGGGGGGCATGGCTTGCGAACTCGTCGACAACGGCAAGTGCGGATCTTGCACCGACAACGGCCGCACCGTGGTTCGCGGGGCCCCATCACCGGTCCGGCATCGAACCCCTCATCGCACGCCGACTCATATCCGGGAGCGGTGAAGCAGTGGGGCCGGGGGCTCAGATTGGGCTGCCGTCCAACATACCGTCCACCATACAGGGTGGTGGGGAGCGGACTGCCATCATCGGCCTCGGTGGTGAATTCGGCCGATGTGCCGGGGTAGACGTAGCCTTGCTCAACCAAGGCCTCGACCGGGACGGCACGGTTCGCCCCCCGACCCCGGCTGGCAATGACTGGTTCGTCGCCCAGATCGTCGTAGCCGAAATCCTCCACCTCCATCTGCGCGGTTCCTTCGGGAACGGCATCACGGCTGACGTAGATGTAGGAGCGTTTGGGTCCACCGGATGCCTGGCAGGAGGAATTCAGGCTGAAAAAAGCCCCCCCTGCAACATCAGGACAATCAACAATCC
>JBKCTR010000550.1:0-11446 GCA_046318755.1 Planctomycetaceae bacterium | reverse complement strand
ACGTGATCCCGGGCGTTCATGTCGGTGGGATTGAACCCTACGATGAAGGGATCAAAACGCTCGCGGTCGGTCTCATTCAGACGCAGGTACTGGCGGGCGATCATCGCGTCGACGAAGCTGTAGTAGTACATCTCGGAGGTCGATTCGAGGTAGTACCCGGGGCGGCGTTTGCCATTCAGGAAATAATCCCACTTTTGCGTCAGTGGAATGCCAAACAGGGCCACCCGCCCCACCTTGTCTCCCATCAACTCGAGCATCCGGCGGGTGCTGATTCCCTCGTGGACGTAGTTGGTCAGATGAAAGTGACTGTCATGGAACAGTGGTTCTGGGGTCTGGGTGGGGGATTCGGTGGCCTGGGCGAAGAGATTCGGCACCAGTCCCGTCGCGAGCCACAGCCCCGCGAACAGGCCGATGAAAACGGGACGAAATGCAGTCGTGGAGAACATTGGGGAAACATGTCAGGTCGATGGGGACATACGAGTCTTCAGCCGGCGGCCAGAGAGCCCGGTCCCCGTTCACCTGGAGAATGGGAACGTCCTCAGTTTACCAACCAGGGGTGGGGGGCAATCAATGCAACCGGTAGACGGCCACACGAACTGGGAATCTCAGTCCTCAGAATTTTCGCGACACAAGGCCAGAACACCAGCCGTGGATGCCCCCGAATTTGCCGTCCCCGGAATACACCGCCAGAGCATGAGCCTGCGTTCGGCGCTGTTTCCAGCGGGCGCCAGCCAAGGAAACAGTCGGCAGTGTGGTGTCGGGAAACAGCGAGACCTGACGGTCGGCCTCAGACCGAAGCTGGCATGAACCAGCCGGGGGGGAGCACCGCCTCTTTGGCGACCACCACGATGCCATCGCGGATGATGACATCCTCTTCTTCCCCGTAATCCTGGATGTTTTGCGGATTGCGAATTCGGGCCCCGGCGCCAATCCGGCAGTTCTTGTCGACGATTGTCCCCTCGATGATGGAGGCGTCTCCGATGCCAATCGAGGGGCGATTGGCGTTGATGTCCGCGAGAATCTCCTCCTGGGTCTGGAAATCGTCGGCACCCATCAGAATCGAGTTCCGGATCACAACGTTTTTGCCGATCTGGCAGCGCACGCCGATCACGCTGTTCTCGATAATCGTCCCCTCGCCGATGCGGCAACCGTCGGCGACGATGCTGTTGGAGATCGAGACCCGGCTGTACTGCGACGGAGGCAGGAAGCGCAACCGGCTGTAAATGGGAGCGCTGGGTGAGATCAATTGAAACGGAGGATTTGCCGAGGCCAACTGCAGGTTGGCTTCGTAGAACGCCCGGATGGTTCCGATGTCTTCCCAATAGCCGTCGAACAGGTGCAGTTGCACGTGCCGCGACCGCAAAACGGCCGGGAAGACTTCTTTGCCGAAATCCTGGTATTCATGCTGCGTGAGGGTTTCGACAAGGGTATCCCGGTTGAACAGATAGATTCCCATGCTGGCGAGGCAGTCGCGTCCCCGGCTTTGGATGCCGTGCTGGTCGATCCAGGCTGGCTCGGTCCGGACCGATTGCAATTCGGCCGAGGTGCGGGGCTTTTCGACGAAGCCCTGCACACGTCCCGTGTCGTCGGCCTTCATGATGCCAAACGAAGAGGCCTGCTTGCGATCGACCGGCAGAGCGGCGATTGTGACCTGTGCTTTGGATTGCTGGTGAGTGCGGATCATTTCCCGGAAATTCATCCGATACAACTGGTCCCCGGAGAGAATGAGTACATAGTCGATGCCGGGAGCTTCGATCCGCTTGATGTTCTGGCGGACCGCGTCGGCGGTCCCCTGGTACCAGTCGCTGCGATTGATGGTCTGCTGAGCGGCCAACACCTCGACAAAGCCCCCTCCGAAGAGATCGAACTTGTAGGCCTGGTTGATGTGGCGGTTGAGGCTGACCGAGTTGAACTGGGTCAGCACGTAGATGCGGTTGAGCCCACTGTTCAGGCAATTGGAAATGGGGATGTCGATGAGGCGGTATTTCCCCGCCAACGGCACAGCCGGTTTCGAGCGCAGCTTGGTGAGGGGGAACAGGCGGGGTCCTTTGCCGCCACCAAGAATCAGCGTGATGATGTTGGTCATTTGTGTTGCACGGAGGGAGCGCGGTGGGCAGCAGCGGGAGCGAGGCGGGGCGAATCCTAACGAAATCGCCACAATCGCTGAAGCCCGCATTTCCAAAACCATGGAACCGTTCAACTCGTCACAGATCCCCTCATCCGTACCGGCTGCGCATCCGATACATCAACAGACACCATTGGGTGGGCCATTCCACATGTGGTGCGTCTGTACATCCTGGATTTCACCGACGTTGAACGTGTTCCTTCTCCCTTCCCGGTTCCCGCTGCGCTGTGTTCTGTTACTGCTCCTGATCGCGGGAGCGGGCTGCAGTCGGCGCGCCTGGCGGGAACGGGCTGATCGGGACTCTTACTGTCTGTTGGACGATCGGCTGGGGGGAACGCCCTGGGGTGCCGAACCTGAGTTTGACCTGAATCCCGATCCCCGCTCGCGCCTGTTTGATCCTGAAAATCCTGACTGCGAACCACTCCCCGATCCCCAGCCCAGACTGTACGGATACAGCGTTCCGCCCCTGATGTCAGGGGAGTCTGAGGGCGGAACGCGGGATAAACCGGGGCAGCGGCGGGAGACTTTCCGGGCCGACAATTCCCCAGACTCGCCCCAGCTTCCCCCTCCTCCTCAGCCTGCCGACAACCTCGAGCCCGAGAGTCGCCAGGAGGGGACAGGGAAGGCCCGCATCCGGGGCGGAGCGTCGCGAGACCCCCGACCGGCGGTGACCCAACAGCCCGTGACTCCGCCGCTTGGCGGACCGAGCGGGGTCGTGCTGGTCCAGGCGGTGGAGGAGGATTCTTCCAGCGATTCTGAGGCCGCAGCGGAGATTGCCCGGCGACGGACGACTCAACCCGAGTCCCCGCTGAACAAGGTGCGCCCCGAAAGCTGGAACGCACTCCCCGAGTCGGTCCGGCTGCGGATGATCGAGTTTCGGCAATTGTCCCAGGTCTATACCGAGAGCTTCGAGGGAGCCGACGTCGGTGGACTGCAGTCGCAGGAACGGGGACTGACCCTCGAGAACATCGTCGAATTGGGGCTATTGAACAGTCGGGAACTGCAAACCCAGAAGGAAACCCTCTACAAGGCGGCGCTGGCGGTGTCGCTCGAGCAGTTCGCCTACTTTTTGAGATTCACCCCCTTTGGAAATGGGGGAGACGTGCTCTACCGGCGGCTGAACACCGACGGCAACTATGTCTCGGAGCTGCACACCACCGCCAATGCCGAAGTGGAACGGTTATTGGCGACCGGCGGCACCTTTGTGGGGCGCTTCGCCAACAATGTGATCCTGACATTCAACGGACCCAACGGATTTGCTTCGGATGTTTCGTCGCAGTTGTTTTTTGATCTGAGTCAGCCGTTTCTGCAGCGGGACATCCGGTTTGAGCCGTTGACCCGCGCCGAGCGCAACCTGATCTACGCGGCCCGCACCTACCTGCGATACCGGCGGACCTATTTCGTCCAGTTGGCGACTTCGTACTACGCCAGCCTGCGGTTGTACCGGCAGATCGCGATCGAATCGCAGAACTACTTCTCGCTTTCGGGAGCCCACCAGCAGGCGCTGGTCGAGTTGGAGGCGGGGCTGCGTTCGCGCATCCAGGCCGAGCAGATCGAGCAGAACATGCTGGCGGGACGCAGCCGTCTGATCACTGCCGGAGTGAATCTGGAACGGGCTCTCGATCGGCTGAAGATCGACATGGGGCTGCCTCCGGAGCTCCCGCTGCGGATCGACCTCGAGGAACTCGAAGATGTGACTGCCCGGGATGAAACCGCGGTAGCGGCTGAGGCGGTCCGCCGCACCCGGGCCCGGCTGCTGGAGGAACGGAACGACGACACCCCCCAGACCTCGCTGCTGATCAATGCGGCGGTCGTGTTGCAGCAGCGGATTACCCAGTGGCAGAAGACCCGGGCAGGATCGCCGGGCGATGTGGTGTTTGCCGAGCTGGAAGAGCTGGGGGCGCAATTGGCTCTGGCTGATGCGCAACTGGCGGTGGAATCGCAGCGGCGGGGGTTGCGGGATATCGAGTCGTCGCCGGAACCGGCGGCCGTGCGGCTGGTCCAGCGGCGGCTGGAACTGCTGGGGGCCCTGGGGCGGCAGATCCGTCAGCATCTCGATCTGGCCCGGGTGCGGGGGGGAGAGACCCCCGATTGGCGAGCGCTTGCCGGTGAGTCTGAGGAGTTTGACGCCGAGTTGATCCGGCTGCAGGGAGAACTGGCTGAGGTGCTCGATGCGGCGCGGGTCGAGAAGATTCCCGAGCTGGAACAGGCGACCGCTCTGCGGCTGGCCACTGGCGAAACTCTGCTCGACCGGGTCGACGATCTGGAGGGGGCAGGGGCGATGGGAGAGACGGAAGACGCCCGCCAGGCAAGACTGGTGGAACTGGTGGACCAGGTCTTGGGACCCGCCGAGAAGCTGCTGGCCGACGAGTCGACCAAGCTGACCCCGGTGGAGATCGAGCTGGACGATGCGATGCTGACCGGGTTGGTGCAGCGGCTGGACCTGATGAATCGCCGGGGGGAACTGGCCGACGCCAGGCGGTTGGCCAAATTGGCCGCCGATGATCTGAGGTCGGTCTTGAATCTGCAGGCGACCCAGGTGGTCAGCAACAATGTGTTGGAACCGGCGGGATGGAATTTCGACAATGCCCGCAGCGACATTCGGTTGACGTTGGATTTGCCATTGAACCGCCAGCAGCAGCGGAATGTCTATCGAAACGCCCTGATCAACTACCAGGCGAGCCGGCGGGCCGTCATGCTGCAGGAAGACACGATCAAGCTGGCCATTCGCGATGATCTGCGGAACCTGGCGCTGGCCCGCGAGCAGTACCAGATTGGCATCGCGAGTGCCGCGCTGGCGAATGAGCGGGTCAGCAGCACCCAGTTGGAGCTGGCCTTGGGATTCCCCGGGGTGGCCGCCCGCGACTTCCTGGAAGCCCAGGATGCGTTTCGGCTGGCCGTGAGTGGCGTGGCCGACAATCATCTGGGGTACATCATCAACCGGATCCAGTTTTTCCTGGACATTGAAGAACTGCAGCTCGACGAGCGGGGATTCTGGCCGGGGGTTCGCGACGAACAGCTCCAGCCGGTCCCCGAGTATTTCCTGAACCCGCTGAACGGGGCCCCCTACGGCACACTCCCGTCCTATCCCTGGTACTCCCGCGAGCTGCGGTGTCTGTTTCCGGATGAGTGAGTGAATCGCGGCACAGGGCACAGGAGAGAACGCGGCGGAGTTTTTTGGGGGGTCTTGTGACGGGCCGCGCTGGCGGGGGGGCGGCGGTCGCCTCGGGGGCCTCTCTGCGGGAACCGGCGCGACCAGACCCCTCTTGGCAGGGGGGGCGTGGTTGGTCGTCACCCGGCGGTCGAGTCGTTACCATGCGGCAACGCTCGAGGGACCCCATGAAAGACGCCGCTGTTTCGCCGACCCAACCAGAGCTTCCCACCACCTGCCTGCCTCCCTGGGAGGTGGCCGATCTGCCGGAACCGAAGCCCCTGTCCTGGCGGCAGTGGTACCGGTTCATCGGACCGGGATTGGTCATGATGGGCATCCAGATTGGAGGGGGGGAGTGGCTGTTCGGGCCAGACATCACCGCACGCTATGGGGGCGGATTGATGTGGATCGCCACGATCGCGATTGTGGCCCAGGTCTTTTACAACATTGAGTGTGGCCGCTACGCCCTGTATTGCGGCGAGCCGGTCTTCACCGGTTTCATGCGGACCCGCCCGGGCCCGATGTTTTGGGTGGGGGTGATTCTCCTCTTGAATTTTGCCGCGCTGATTCCCGGTTTGTCGACGCACGGCGCGGCGATTTTCTCGGCCTTGTGGCTGGGGCACCCACCGCAGGCGGAAGACAAATGGTTGGTCACGCTGGTGGCGTTCCTGTTCCTGTTGGGAATCTCTTTGCCGATCGTCGTCGGCGGGAAGATCTACAACATGCTGCAGGCGGTGATGACCGTGAAGGTCTTCGCCGTGCTGAGCTTCTGTCTGCTCATGGGGTTGTATTGGGTGGATCACGCCAACTGGTGGCAGGTCTTCAGTGGGTTTGTGCGGTTTGGCGAACTGCCCACCACCAATGCGGATGGCGATGAAGTCATGGTCAATTTTCTGACCGATTGGTGGCAGGGAGCCGAATTGCCCGCCCTGGCGTTGGGGAACATCGCCCTGATTGGGGGCTTCGCGGGTTATGCGGGTGGCGGGGGATTGGGGAATGCCACCTACAGCAATTTTGTGCGGGACAAGGGCTGGGGGATGGGGAGCCTCGTGGGGGCCATTCCCAGCGCCGTGGGAGGGACCCATGTTTCCCTGAGTCATTTGGGGACCGCCTTTCCGATCACCGACGAGAATCTCCAGCGGTGGCGCGGCTGGTGGCGGTATGTGCTGACCGATCAGTTGTTTGTCTGGACCCCGGGCTGCTTCATGGGGATGGCGCTGCCCGCGCTGTTGTCGATGCAGTTCGCGAAGTACTCGGACCTCAAGGGAAAAAACCTGGAATGGGCCCAGGCGCTGATCACCGCCGATGGCATCCGGCATGATCCGCGGTTTGGCCCCGGGTTGTCTCAAGCACTGTGGGTGATCACGCTGATCGTCGGATTGTTGGTGATGCTTCCCAGCCAAATGTCGATCATCGACGACTTCAGCCGGCGCTGGACCGACATTCTCTGGTCGGGGGTCTCCCGGATCCGGGATTCGCTGCACGGCAATCAGGTGCGGCGGATCTATTACGGGATCTTGATCGGGTAGGTCGCCTGGTCGTTGATCTGCTTCTGGGCCTTCAGCGTGTATGGCAGCCCGAAACTGATGACGATTGTCATCGCGAACCTCAACAATGTGGCGATTGGCGTGACCAGCTTTCATCTGCTGCACATCAACCGGACTCTGCTGCCCCCCGCCCTGCGTCCCCGCTGGTACCAGCAACTGGGCCTGCTGTGCTGTGGCCTGTTTTATGTCGGGCTCTCGCTGCTGGTCTTCTTCGCCAAGCAGTTGCCGGAACTGCGCGCCTGGTGGCAGGCGACTTTCAGTTAAAAAATCGCGGTTGCATCGGCCGCGTGAACACGCGGAACCTTCATCCCCCCCAGCGACACACTTCGGGAGTTTGTGAAAATGACAGCAGACATGTTCAACCTGACTGGCCGGGTGGCCGTGGTGACCGGGGCAGCCAGCGGCATGGGGCGGGCGATGTCGCTGGCCTTGTGCGAGGCGGGGGCCCGGGTGGTGATGCTCGACATCAACGCCGATGGGGTGGCCCGGACCGCCGCCGAGGGGGTGGCGGCCGGGGGACAGGCGGAAGGAGCGGTCTGCGACATGACCAACTTCTCCGCCATCGACCAATTGTTCGAACGGATCGATCGCGATTACGGCCGGATCGACTTCCTGGGAAACATCGCCGGAGAGGCGGTCCGAGGCCGCCCCGAGGAGATCTCTCTGGCCGACGTGCAGTCGACCATCCACAACCTGGTGATCAGCCGGTTCTACTGCACGCAACAGGCGGGGCGGCGGATGCTGCGGCAGGGGCGCGGGAGCATTGTCAGCATTGGTTCGCTGGCGAGCATCACCGCCCTGGGCCGGGGGCACATCGCGTACAGCATGGGTATGGGAGCCGTGGTGCAGATGACCCGCGAGCTGAGCACGGAATGGTCGGCCCGGGGGGTGCGGGTGAATGCCATTCTGCCGGCCCAGGTGGTCAACCCGGGGTTGGAGAAACGGATGGCGGAAGATCCCACCCTGAAGGACCGGTTCCTCAGTGGCATTCCCGCCGGGCGTCTGGGGCGTCCCGATGACATCCGCGGCCTGGCGGTCTTTCTCGCGTCCGATGCGTCGTCCTGGATCACCGGGGCGATCATTCCCATGGATGGAGGGAACCTCGCCTGCAACGCCGGGGCCACGATGGGGGAGCACTGGGTGCTGTGAGGTCACCCGGTGGAATTGTGGGGGGGGCGCCTGGTGGAGCTTTGGGGTGGTGGCGCCCGGTGGATGGCGGGGATTCCTCCGGCAGTCTGAGCTGCGGCGCAGCGGTTCGGACTGGGTGGTCACTCCCAAAGGAAGCGAAGCCTCTGCCTCAGGCGATCAGATCCGGGATGACCTGGCCATGAATGTCGGTGAGACGGAAGTCGCGGCCGGCGTGCCGGTACGTGAGCCGTTCATGGTCGAAGCCCAACAGATGCAGCAGGGTGGCGTGCAGATCGTGCACGTGGACCTTGTTCTCAACCGCCGCGAACCCAAATTCATCGGTTGCCCCGTGGACATAGCCTCCGCGGGCACCTCCACCGGCCAGCCACATCGAAAAGCCGTAGTGGTTGTGATCGCGCCCTGAGAGTTCGGGGAGTTCCGCGACTGGGGTCCGGCCGAATTCACCCCCCCAAAAGATCAGGGTGCTGTCGAACAGCCCCCGTTGTTTCAGATCGGTCAGGAAGGTGGCGATGGCCAGATCCCACTCTCCGGCCAGCCGCTTGTGATCGGCGGCGAGATTGCTGTGGTTGTCCCACGGTTGTCCCGCGCCGCTGTAGAGCTGGATAAAGCGGACCCCCCGTTCCAGCAGCCGCCGCGTCATCAGCAACTGTCGTCCAATCGGTCCTGTGCCATAGGCTTCCCGGACCGCTTCCGGTTCGCGGGAGATGTCGAACACCTCGCCCGCTTCGGTCTGCATGCGGTAAGCGAGTTCGAACGACTGGATTCGGGCTTCGAGTTGGGGATCACCGGGACGGTCGGCCTGATGGCGGCTGTTCATCCGCCGGACGACGTCGAGTTGGCGGGCCTGTTGGTCCGGTGTCAGTCCCGGATTACGGATGTTTTCGATCAGTTTCTGCACATCGGTGTGTTGGCTGTCGATGTACGTTCCCTGAAACGCTCCCGGGAGAAACCCCGAGCGCCAGTTGAGAGCCCCGGTCACGGGGAGTCCGCCGGGGCACATGGCGATGAAGCCCGGAAGGTGTTGGTTCTCGGAACCCAGTCCGTAGGTCACCCACGAGCCCATCGCGGGGCGGGGCATGCGTCCCTCGCCGCAGTTCATCAGCCAGAGTGAGGGCTCGTGATTGGGTACATCGGCGTGCATCGACCGAATGATGCACATGTCATCGATATGGGCTTGGGCAGTCCGTGCGAACAGCTCGCTGACCTCGATCCCGATTTGCCCGTACCTGGCGAACTCGAAGGGGGACTTGAGTGCTCCGCTGGTCTTTCGCTCAGTCCGCAGGTTCGGATTGGGAAGAGGCTGACCATGGTACTTGGCCAACGCTGGTTTGGGGTCGAAGGTGTCGACTTGGGAGGGACCCCCATTCATGAACAGGTGTACTACTCGCTGGGCGCGGGGGGCGAACTGGGGAGCGCGAGGGGCCAGCGGCAGGCGGGCCGAGCCAGAACCGAAGGGGGGGGCTGCGGACAAGTGTTTGTCGGTCGCCAGAAGGTCGGCCAAGGCCAGCAGCCCAAAACCCTGCCCTGTCTGTCTCAGCAGTTCTCTCCTGGAGGACCGAGGTTGGTGGGCGCGGGATTCGTCAAGCATCGTTGGCTCCGAGAGGACGAGCACGCGGGAGGGAGGATTTGGTGATGATAGCGAGACTCGGCCGAATTTGACTCTCCGGGGCGGATCGGATTCGGTTTGGTCGCATGGTGGTTGGGGATGGAATGCTGGGCGTAATCGGCAGGACCCGTTCCGCACCGGAATGGGGAAGGGCCAGGAAGTGGCCGGTTCCATGACAGAAACGCCTGGCGCTGCTATGTTCACTGTGGAATTTGACTCATAGTCAGGTCGACCAAACCCGGTGGGGGGACCCATCGGACTCCGTTTCTCCAGCGTTGCATCGATGAGCCTTCTGCAAGTTCGCAATCTCCACAAGCGTTACGGAGACTTTGTTGCGCTGCATGATGTGAGCTTCGAGGTTGATCGGGGCGAAGTGTTGGGGTTTCTGGGACCCAATGGCGCTGGCAAAACCACCGCCATGATGATTCTCGCCGGTCTGAAAACCAAAGACGGCGGCGAGGTGATGATCGATGGGAAACACCTGGAGGAGGATCCGGTCCATCTCAAGCGTCTGATGGGGGTGGTCCCTCAGGAGCTCGCCATTTATCCGGACCTCACGGGCGAAGAGAACCTGGGTTTCTTCGGCAGTCTGTACGGCTATGCGGGAGCCGACCTCAAACGCAGAGTGGCTGAAGGGCTGGGGCGGGTCGGTTTGAGTGAGTTCGCGAAACAGTATGTGCGGGCCTATTCCGGGGGGATGAAGCGGCGGTTGAATTTCGCCGTCGGTGTGCTGCACGAGCCACAACTGGTGATTCTCGACGAACCGACCGTGGGGGTGGATCCCCAATCGCGGAGCCACCTGCTCGACTGCGTGCGCGATCTGGCGGATCAGGGGGTGGCGATCATCTATTGCAGCCACTACATGGAGGAGATCGAGGCGATGTGCCGTCGCGTGGCGATCTTCGACCATGGGAAGATTTTGGCTTATGGACCCCTCGATGAACTGCTCGACCGCGCCCGTCGCGATCTGGAACTGTTGGTCGAGGGCTGGACCCCGGCTCTGGCCGAACGGCTGGGAGAGCGGGTGACCGTGTCGGAAGTTCGGGGGAACTCGGCGGTGGTGACCATTCAGCGGGTCGACGGGGCCGCCGGGACCAATCTGACACAGCGGTTGTCTGAGGTGATCGCCTTGGTGCAGGCGGGGGCGGCGCAATTGAGCCAGATCCACACGAAGGAATATACGCTGGAGCGGATGTTTCTTGAGAAGACGGGTCGCAGACTGAGAGACTGAACGTGCAGGACGCGTGGTACATCACACTCAAAGATCTTCGGCTGCTGTGGCGCGACCAGCGCACACTGGCCATTCTGCTGCTGTTGCCCCTGATTTTCATCACGATCCTGGGGACGTCCACCGGACAGCTCTTCAGCACCAAGCAGAAGGCTCAGCGGATCAAGGTGGGCGTGGTCGACTACGACAGGAAAGAGTTCTCGCAACTCATTCTCAGCGAAGTTGAGAAACTGGGAGCGCTCGACATCCAGGAATTCGATGACATTGTTGCGGCCCGGAAGCGGATGGAGCAGGGGGATTTCGATGTCACGGTCTTCATCGGTCCCGAGTACACCGAACGAATCAACAATCTGCGGTTGGGTGATCTGCTGGCCCGGAAGGGACGGCTGAAGGATGAGCTGGACAGCCTGAATGTCAAGGTGGAGTCGAGCGCCTATTTTGCCAATGCCAAGCAGGTGGTCGAGAAGCTGATCTTCGGATTTGCCTACAAGTCGTTTGTGCCCGCGATCATGAAGCGCGACAGCCAAAAGCTGGCGATGACACTGGTCCGTGCGGCAAACAAGATCGACCGCGAGGCCGAGGAGGCCGAGCAGATGGCCCAGGAGGCGGGGCAGGAACTGACCCAGATCGCCGCTCAGGG
>JBKCTR010000549.1:0-9091 GCA_046318755.1 Planctomycetaceae bacterium | reverse complement strand
GGCCCAAGACACCGCCTCCCCCACCTGGGCCGCCTGGTGGATCACCTCGCTGGTCTTCGGGGCCTTCCACCTCATCATGCCCAACCCGCTCGCCCTCGAACGACTGTTGGCGACAACCGCCATGGGGTTCGCCCTGGGGTGGGTCCGGCGGCGGACGGGCAGTGTGCTTCCCGGGACCCTGCTGCACATCCTGCACAACGCCGCGGCCGTCCTCATTCCGTACTATTCAATCCAACTGGCCGAGGTGGGACTTGGGCAGGATCCAACCACGCACATCCCCACCATCTGGCTGGTCACGTCGGCCCTGCTGATTGCATTTGGTCTGTCGGCAGTGTGGAAGGGGACGGCGGGGAGAGACGCAATCGACGGCCCCCCCAGCCCCTCGCACGATCGGGAGAAATCCCGCGACGATTCGGTCTGAGTCATGCGGCCCGGCGGCAGGGGATCAGCCGAGAGATGCTGACCGGCGTCACACTCAGTGCACGGGAATTGCCGTGTATCCATCGGCCTGCCGGTTGAGCAGCAGGGTGAGAGCCGAGACGGCGATGGTGACCCCCTCGGCCACCTCGTCATCCGAAAACCCTTTGTTCCCCAGTGCCTGACCACAGACGAACACCTCGACCCCTGCCCGGCGCAGCTCGGCAAGCAGCGGCAGGTTGGGGTTCCCCTCGCCGTCAAACCGTCCCTGGTACGCCTCCGCCTCCAGGATGCTGCGGGTCGCGTCGCCATGCACGACGACGACGATCTGCACGTCATCGGCCTTCAAGCCGGCGGCTCCATACAGGTTGATCAGCCGGGCGGCCCGTTCGAGTCCTTTGTTCAACTGGTCGGCTTCCGCCGCCGTCGTCACATCGAGCACCACCTTGGCTCCCTTCCGGGGGGCCTCGGCGGCCTTCTCCCGCACCACGACCCCGCCGAATTTCTTGATGAGCGGAAAGGCCAACGGGGGTTTGGCGTCGGTCGGATTGGCCGCCTTTCGCTTGCCGGACTCTCCCGCGTGCTCCGCATGTTCGTGGTGTGCGTCGTGCTCGTGGTGATCGGCGTCCTTGTCGGCCGGCTTCCCCTCGGCGGTCTGTTCTCCGGGAACTTCGTGCGATTCATGCGCTTCTTCGAATCCCCGCTGGACGAATCCACTGACGACCCGGGCATGCGCCTGGATCAGCGGCACCACCTGCGGATTTTTCGAGGTCTCGGTCACCTTGACCCCCTTCTCCGTCCGTTCGACGTTCATCGAGATCTCGGCCGATTTCTGGAACAACGCCCGGAACAACGGGTCCCAGAACCGCAAGCCTCGGCCTTCCTCCAGCCGCTTCTGCATCGCGACCACATGCTCCTGGATCTTCGCCGCGATCTCGGGATTGTCCGACTCGGTCACAGTCTCCACGCCGGTGTCGATGTTCTTCACCGTACGGCGGATCTCGTCGTGGTGTTCCAGCAAATGGTGGAACACCTGCATGTCGTTGCGCATCTCCCCCTGGGGACCTCCGCCCCCCTGCATGCCCCGCTCCATCATGCCGCGCCCCATCCCCCGGCCCGGCCCGCGCCCCGGTCCTCCTCCCGGCCCTCCTCCCGGTTGTGCCAGCACACAGGCCGACATCAACAACACCAGACCAGCCGAACCAAGCAGTGAACGTGTCATCGAAGCACCAGCCAAAGAACCAGGAGTGAAAGTCGAACCGGGGAAAGAGAAGCTTCAGGAAATGTTGTCCCTAAGCGGCGGCGGGAGGGCTGCGGTCGCGAGCGCTTACAGCCGCCCCTTCAGCATCCCGTGCCAGTAGAGTACCGGCAACAGGTAACGCTTCAGCAGCCACATGCTCCAGCGCTCCTGCGACTGGTCGACCGGAAACGTCTCTTGCGGCTGTTTCTGATAGTCAAACTCGGCCAGCACCAGCTTGCCGATTCCGGTGACCACGGGACACGACGTGTAGCCGTCGTATTGGTCCGGCAAGGGCTTGTTCTGCATGGCCGCCAACAGATTGGCCACCACCACCGGGGCCTGCTTGCGGATGGCCGCCCCGGTCTTGCTGGTCGGCAGATTGGCACAGTCTCCCAGGCCAAACACATTCGTAAACCGGGTGTGCCGCAGCGTCTTGGCATCGACATCCAGCCAGCCATGCGCGTCGGCCAGAGGGCTTTTGGCGATGAAATCGGGCGGTCCCATCGGGGGCGTCACGTGTAGCAGGTCGTACTGGATGACCGTCTGTTCCTGGGTATCGAGATTCCGAAAGATCGCCTCCCGCGTGGCGGGGCGAATCTCGACCAGTTCCTGCCGAAACCGGCAGGAAATCTCCCGCCGCGATGCCACCTGCTCGAGAGTCTCCCGATATCGCTCGACCGCGAACAGATTCGGCAGTGCCGACGCGAAAATCACCTGCGATCGCTCCCGGACGCCGTTTTTCCGGAAGTGATCATCCGCGAGGTACATGATCTTCTGCGGCGCCCCGCCGCACTTCACCGCTCCCGAGGGATTGGTGAACAGGGCCGTCCCCCCGCGAAACTCGCGGATCGCCTTCCACGTCAGATCGACCGTCTCGAACGAGTAGTTGCTGCCGACCCCGGGGGTCCGCAGGGCCTCCCGCAGCCCCACAATCTTGTCCCAATTCACCTGCAATCCCCCCGCCACCACCAGCCAGTCATAGGTGATGGTGCGTCCGTCACGGGTCTGCAGCCGGTTCTGTGCCGGGTCGAAACTCGCGGCCGCATCCTGGATCCAGGTGACCCCCCGGGGAATCACCTGGGCTTCCGGCCGGCGGTTCGAGTCTTTCGACGCCAGGCCCCCACCCACCAAGGTCCACAAGGGCTGATAGTCGTGGGTGGACGAGGCTTCGATCAAGGCCACATCCGGCTTGTGACACCACGACCGGACCAAGCGGGCCGCGACGGTGATTCCCGCGGTCCCACCACCCACGACGACAATCTGATGATGCACGGTTGAAGACATCCGCTGAACTCTCCGAAACAGGGGGCTGCACCGACATCGGGCAGGGAACTCGGTTCAGGCCGAAAGATTCCGGCCAATCACAAACATGGCCACCGCCAGAATCGCCACGACAAACGTTTTCTGGAGCACGGGGCCGGGCAGCCGGCGGCCAATCTGCTGCCCCAGAAACAGCCCCCCACTCCCCCCCACCACAAACAGCAGCGTGAGGCCGGGGGGAATCTCCCGCCCGGAGTACCACTGCGACGTCAACCCCGAGACGCTGACCAGGGCACTCACCATCAGCGACGTCCCCACCGCCCGATGGATCGGCATGCTGCTGAACAGCACCAGGGCCGGGACGATCACAAAACCTCCCCCCACACCAAACAACCCCGAGAGCACCCCCGTTCCCAACCCCACCGCCAGCAGCAGCAGGGCGCAGCGCGAGGTCAGCCGCAGTCGCCCCTCGGCATCACGCTGGCAGGTGGGTCCCGTCGGCGTCTCGGCCGCGCTGCTTTGGTCGGGCAGTGGACAGGTCAGGGCGGGACCTGTCGACCGCGATGCCTGCTGCCACAGCCGGTGGGCCACAATCAACATCAGCCCGCCAAACATCAGCAGCAACAGCGGCTCGGGCAGGTGATTGGCCAACTGCGAGCCGACGGGAGCTCCCAGCATCCCCGCGACGGCAAACAGCAACCCGGTCCGCAATTCGACCTGCCCCAGCTTCCACCGTGCCAGAAACCCTACCAGCGAGGTCCCTCCCACGGCCGCCAGGGAGATCGCCACCGCTTCTTTCAGGGGGACACCCATTCCGTAGACCAGCAGGGGAACGGCGAAGATCGCCCCGCCCCCTCCGGTCAATCCCAGAGACAACCCCACCAGCGAACCAAACAACAGCCCCATTGCAGACATGGCGGGTCACCAAGATCAGAGGTCTCCGCACCCCGCGGTGCGGCGGTATTCCACGAGGCACGTTCCAGAGGCGAAGTCACAGAGGCGGAGTCACAGAGTCGCCGTCCCTTACGTGCGGCAGGTTGTGCCGCACGCCTGCGGCTCTCCCGCCGGGGCTTCCACCGGCAGTTGCGACGCCTGCCACGCCTTGATGCCCCCCACGAGATCGAGCAGGTCGGCCACCCCCGCCTGGGCCAACAGGCTCGCGGCGATCGCCGACCGATACCCCCCCTCGCAGTGCACGACCACGGTCCGACCCGCGGGAAGTTCAGCCAGCCGCTCCCGCAGATGTGTCAGCGGAATGTTGTGACTCCCCGCGACGTGACCCCGCTTCCATTCCGCCTCGCTCCGGACATCCAGAACGAAGGGAGGAGTGTCGGCGGCCAGTTTGCCGGACAATGCCGGGGCGGTGATCCGCGCGACCTGCCGAACCAACTCGGGTTGGTTCTCGAGCGCGCCCATTCCCCCCTGCAGATACCCCGCCACGTTGTCGAATCCGATCCGGCCCAGGCGGGTCACCGCTTCTTCTTCACTCCCGGTCTCGGCAATCACCACGATCGGTTGTTCGTGCGAGAGGATCGAGCCGCACCAGGTTGCGTATTTTCCCTTCAGGCCAATGTTGATGGCCCCGGCGAGGTGGGCCCCTTCGAAGTCGATCGCCTCCCGCACATCAACCACCTGTGCCCCGGCGTTCTGCAGCCGGACCACGTCGGCCACCGACAGCGCGGTCAACGACCGGCTCAGGGTGGCCTCCAGGTCGGGCCGCTCCTGACGATTCTTGATGGCGTCGTAGACGAAGTACTCGGGAGCCTCGGGCTGGTCGGCGGTGACCAGCCGGCGGAAGTCTTCAAACGCCATCGGCTGCAGGGCGTAGTTGAACTTCTTTTGTTCGCCGATGGTCGAGACGGTCTCTTTCGACAGACTCTTGCCGCACATCGAACCCGCCCCATGCGCCGGGTACACCAGCGTCTCGTCGGGCAGCTTCCGCAGCTTGTCGAGGGAGTGATACAGCATCTCAGCCAGTTCGTCGGCTGTGACGCCAATCGAGGCCAGGAGATCGGGCCGGCCGACATCACCAATGAAGAGCGTGTCGCCGGTCAGCACGGCGTGCGGCACCGTCTCGCTGCGAGTGCGGTCGTAGACCAGGATCGACAGCCCTTCGGGAGTGTGCCCGGGGGTTTCGAGCATCGACAGGCGGATCGAGCCGAGATCGAGGTGGTCTCCTTCCCGCACCTTTCGCACATCGAACTCCGCCGCAGCCCGCGCCCCCATCACAATGGTGGCTCCTGCCTGGTTGCGCAGCTCGATGTGTCCCGCCAGAAAGTCGGCGTGAAAGTGGGTGAGAATCACATACTGGATCTTGTAGCCCCCCGCCCGGGCATCGGCCAGATACTGACCGATGTCGCGCTGGGGATCGACGACTGCCGCCAGACGCGACTCTTCATCGGCAATCAGATACGAAGCGTGCGACAGACACCCGAGGTAGTACTGCTTGAGAATCATGATTTTGCTCCGGCAACAAGGGGAGACTCTGGCGATGGACGGAGAAGGGGCCTGACGGGGGCGAACCCGAGGCAAATCCCCAGGCCCCCGTGGAGAACTCGAATTGCCCCCCCGCCCAAGCTCAGGAACAGCACTTGGCGGCGTTGCTCTGGCAACCGGCCGCGTGGGCGGGAGCCATTCAGGCGACGCGCACCTGGTTCCAGGGCATTTTGGCGAGCATCATCGCCATGCCGCAGGTATCGGTGATTCCGGCGAAGGTCAGGCCGGCCCCAATAAACCCGGGAACGATCAGCCACCAGGGATTGGTGATGGCCAGCAGCGACCCGATGAAGACCAACGACCCGGCCACAATCCGGACCTGCCGTTCGAGGGAGATGGCCTTCTTCCCCCGGACGACCGGCAGCCCGGCCTGATCCCAGGCGAGGGTCCCCCCTTCGACATTGACGACGTTGGTCACCCCGCCGGCGATCAGTTTTTCGCACGCCTGCCGTCCCCGGCTCCCCGACCGGCAGATGACGTACAGCGGTTGGTCCGAGCTTTGGCGCTGCGCCTGGACCTGTCCCGGCTCGAGCTGATCGAGCGGGAGATTGCGGGCGAAGCCGACGTGCACTTCGCGGAATTCCACCGGCGTCCGCACATCGATCAGTTCGACCGCGGCACCCGAGTGAACGAGGTCACTGAGCTGACGGGGGGAAATCGAGGCTACGCTCATGGTCTTCTCCAGGGGTTGGTCGCCAGCTCGGAGACATCGATATGTCGGGAGATGGCGAACTGTGGGGTCAAAAAAGGGAGGGGTTCAGGAAGCCTGCGGAGCATCGAACCGGGCTTCGATGCAGTTCATGATGTTCTTGAGGTGCGGTTCGGTGACGCGGTAGAAGACCTTGCGGCCTTGTTTTTCGCTGTTCAGGAACCCGCACCGCTGCATGAGCCGGAGGTGCTCCGAGGCCATCGCCTGAGGCAACTCACACGCCGAGGCCAGCTCTCCCACGGTAAATTCACCCGCCAACAGCATCTGGATCATCCGCAACCGATGTGGATGGGCCAGGACCCGCAGGCACTCCGCCGCTTGGCCCAACGCGGCCAGATCGGTCAGTTTCGGGAGAGGAGAGGTGTTGTGCGTGTCGCTCATAACATCAATATATCGGAAACTCGCGAGATGTCAATGAGTCTGTGGGGAGATTTTTTCCGAGTCGGGGGAACGGCGGACTCAATCGCCAGCCCGAACGGCCAACAGTTCTCACGCCGGCGCTCCCCGAAAGGGCGACCGAACAGCCCATCCCCGTGAGCAGTCCCACCCCCGGGAGTACGGTGCCTCCACCGTCCACCCACGCGGACACAGGCCCTGCTCGTGCGCTGAGGCCCCCGCTCTTGCACATGAATAACGCATCTGCGGGAACTGACGCTCCTGCTCTCGTGATCATTGTTCTCCTCGCCCACCCTTGCTTCTTCTCCTCTGGGCAATAAAGGGGATATGTACATATTTACATAATCACGTTGCCAATCATTCGCATTCCCGCGATTCTGGTTCACACAGTGATTTATTGACAGGACGTTCATCAACAGGCAGGGCGTATCGAGTTCATCATTGGTCCTTTGAGCGAGAGCCGCGCATTTGTGTCGCGAAACCAACTCGCAAATCACCAGGCATGCTCGCCCGGCGGAATTCCCGGGTATGATCCGAAACAGCATAATTCTGAAGTCACTCGTCGAGTAAGCAGCTTTTACTCCAGCCTGATGACCGTCACTCTTCTTTCACGCCAGGACAAGGCACCGCATGCCAGATTTCCAATGGTTTGCAGTTCCCGAAGATATGGGCCCTTTGATTACGGCTGCTCTTTCTCATCCCAAGCGACCAGAGGGGCTCTGCATTGTGGAGCGCGTGTCGCCGAATCCGCACGGATTTTTTCCTCACTACGAATATGATGATCAAATCCGAATCCGAGCCAAAGTGTACCCCAGTGTGTTGTTCACGCTCGACCGAGACTTGGCTGGTTTGTGTATTGAAAAAGATGCTGAATTTCTCGGCCGGGAAACAATGTATTCGGTCAATCTGAATCAAACCGTCACGGTGGTACAGGTTGGTATTCCCAAAATCTTCAGGTCGGAAGGTCATCTTTTGGTGAATCCCAGCCGAATGTTCTACTTCCCCACCAAGTGGTGTCGGCTGGAGGAGCGACGCGTCAAAGCTCCACCTGAAACTGCAGCCATTTTCCGGTTTTTGAGGACGCGAATCAAAGACGTTGCGAAACCCGGTCCACTCGGCCAACTGATGACGCCTGCCGTGCTCGACAAGATCACAAACAGTGGCTTGCTCTTCGCAAAGGACCACCTGTGGTACGATGCCTCGGGTGCTGTTCGTGGCAGTTGCTACGGCAAGAGTGGTTTTGCTGGGGGATAAAAAGGGGACAGGTACATATTCGCGGCGCGGATTCCATCGACCGACAGAGTGCCGCGATGTGGCGATTGACTGTTCTGTGAGAGAGACACATTTTCAGGCCACGAAGCCGGATCACGAATCGACCCAGCTTGTCACTCATCCAGGTGCTTATATTATCGTTGTCCGTAGCCTGAATGTTTCCCACCACTGAGGGTGGGGCAACACCTGGACGCGCATTTCCAAGAAACAAGTCGTTATTAACAGAATATGGACCTGTCCCAATAGTGTTCGGCCCACAGTTTGCAGAGGGCCCGAGTGGATAGTTTAGTCAATTTGTGTCGGTCACACAGAGGGGTGCCAGAGTGGCAGGACGTGACTTTGGAACTGTCAGATGGCTCATGGACGCCCAGTGACGGCGGTCCACCGGCGATTTTGGCTTGGGATGGCGGCTGTGTCGGCCACGAGGCCAGACCAATGCGCAGCGTGAAGCGACTTGCGACCCTCAGTCGAGAGTGTCCAAGTCGGCGGCAATCAGACTGTCTTTTTCGCGGCGTCGTGAGCCTGGAGTTTCGCCACATGCGCGAGGAGTTCGTCCTCACTGGCGAGGCCGGTGAAATAGAAGCAGATCATCTCATAGGTGCGCAGCGTCGGTTTGCGACCGGTGTAGAGCGCGATGATCAGGCAGGCGATGATCGCGCAGTAGGTCTGGATCTCGATGCCGTTTTCCGAGGTGCTCAGCAGGTGTCGACATCCCAGGACATGCTTGAAGAATCGGAAGAAGATCTCGATGGTCCACCGGTATCGGTAGATCAGGCTGATGACGTCGACAGGGACCTCGGTGAGATTCGTGGCCAGGCGCAGGACACCATCGCTGTCAACGCCCGAGGAGCCCCCCTTGTATTTGCCGCGGCTGGTATGTTGGGATGTTGTAATGCAGACCAAACGCAGTGTGTGGTTGGGACGACGATCAGGGGCGGAGTTGGTGAACTGCACGATCTGATCGCTGAGGATTCCCGCTTCCCGGTCGGCGTCACTGAGGGGGCGATCTTCCAGCACTTCGTACGTGCTGTTGTCACGCAGGCGGCAGACGTAGCTGCTCTGGGCAGCCACGATCTGATTGAACAGCGTGAACTTGGCATAACCCCGATCCATGACATACAGCCGGTCGCTCTCAATCATTCGACCGAGGGTGGCCCTTTCATCGTGGTCATCACCCCCCTCGGGAGTCACCTCGATCCGATCCGGAACGTACCGCATCACGTCGAAATGGGTGTGCAGTCGCCACTTGACCATTCCGCTCTGGTCCTGTCCCTTCCGGCAGGACGCGTGCATGATGCGCG
>JBKCTR010000548.1:0-3106 GCA_046318755.1 Planctomycetaceae bacterium | reverse complement strand
GCGGCACGCTGGCCGGGTGGGTCGCGTTCTTGGGATCCGTGCTATGCCCACGGCTGTGCCAACGGCTATGTCGGCCTGTCTCTGTGGCCAGTCGCTCCCGCCCGATTGTGGGCTGGGGTTCTGGGACGGCATGCCGGGCGGGCTCTCACCCGTGGGAGAGGCGCGGGACGGCTTTGCTCAGCGGAGGTTACTGGCCGACAGGGGGGGCGGGATGACGGGCAGAGTGTTGCTGGAAGGGAGTGCCGGGGCGGCGGTCGGCAGCAACACCGGGGTTCCCGAGACACGCAGGGTGCCGACCGAACTGGCCTCGGCCCCCACCGCGCGGGCGGTGACGGGAAGCTCCATTTGCCCAGGCACGCTCGGTTTGACAATCAGCGGGATCAGCCGGGTTTCTCCCACCTGCAGTGTGCCCACGTCCTGTTCGAGGTCGTCTCCTTCGGGATGCCCTACCACCGCAGGCAGCCGCAGCGAGAGTTCGACCCGTTGTGCGGGAGCATCGCCGACATTCGACACCAGCAGGTTGATGGTGACGATGGCACCCGGTCGCGCGGCCGGGGGGTCTTGCCACCGCAGAGCGAGCCGGGGCCGGCGCTCTTGAACGACGGCGGCGGGGACGACGGCAGCCGGAACCACACGGGTGGTGGTGGGAGCACTGTCTTCCCGGGTCTTGGCGGGTTCGGGGCGGGGGGCGGCGGGCTTCCAATCGCTGTTCGCGGGGTGCTCGACCAGGGGGGGCGGGGGGGCTGGGGGAGGCAGCAACTGGGCCATCAGGCCATCGTCGGCAAACTCGGGGTCGAGGGCCTGGGGTTCCAACCGCCAATCCACCAGCACCTCTTCGGGCTCGGGTTCGGGTTCACTGGCCAATTCCGGTTCTGGTTCTGGCTCGGGCTCGGGTTCTTCTTCCCACTGGATGGGGGCGCGTGGTTCGTCGCGCTCGGCCACCAGAGGCTCATCGTCGGCCCACGCAGGGACGGGGGCTTCCTCTTCTTCGGGTTCTGGTTCCGGCTCGGCCGTCTCGATGGGGGCGGGGGTTCGATCGAAGCGGGCGGTTTGAGTCTCCACCACTTCGACAAACGGCTCGTCCTCTTCCTCCTGGGCGACCGGAGTCAGCCGGACTTCAAGCGGCTCGGGGGGTGGGCTGGGCTCGGGCATCGACTGGGCGAACAGCGGCTCGAGGGGACGCCCGGGCAAACGCGGCCGGACCGGGGGACGCGGACGGGACTGGGGCACCACCGGCTCTTCGGGAATGCCGCGTGGGGGGGACTTGGTCACCGCGACCGGTCGCCAAAACAGCCAGCCCCAAAATGCCGAGAGCAGCAGCCAAATGGCCAGCAGCATCCCCAGACTCCCGGAGACCGCGGCGACAAAATACCCCCGATTGGTTCGCCAGGAGTCGACAGACCAATTCCAGAGCGCCCACAGCGCCACCAGGCCCCGCTCGCGCCATTGGGAACGTTCGTCAAAGTCGGGAAATCCCATGGGTTGGCCTCCTTGCCAGCGGCCGCCTGCGTGCCACGGGATCCTCCCGACACAGGCCGCCACGTCGAACCAATTGGCTCTTGTACCTCTCCCTTCAGCGGAAGGTCAAGGTGCGTTTCGGTTTACGTAAAAACCCGAAGATTCAGGCCCGGCCTCGCCAGCCCGGCGGCGGGGAACCCGGGCGCGACGCTGGCCGGTGGGAAACGCCACACGATACGATGCGATCCAAGTGTTCCGTTTCGTGGTCGAAGTCCACCCCTCCCTGGCGGGGTGGCCGTGTGACCTGGCGGGCGGGGCGGTGTCCGGCGTTCTCCCCCGCGACTCGGGAGAAAACAGATCTTCGATTCTGGGGAAGTGGTGATGGCACAGGCGGACGTGGAAGAGCTGGTTCCCGATGACGTCATTCCGCACAAAACACTTCCCCCACTGCGGTACCGCGATCTGCCGGAGGCCCCCCCCTGGACCAGCCTCGTCGGCCCCAGCGTCATTCTGGCTGGGTTGGCCCTGGGCTCGGGGGAGTTCGTTTTCTGGCCCTACATCACCTACCGCAGCGGCTTCATCTTCTTCTGGGCCTGCCTGCTGGGGGTGATTACCCAGTACTTCATCAACCTCGAAATCGAGCGCTGGACCCTCGCGACCGGGGAAAGCGCCATCACGGGGTTCTGCCGACTCAGCCGGTGGTGGGCACCGGTCATGCTGCTGTTGAACATTCTGCCCTGGATCTGGCCTGGGTGGGCGACCGGAGCGGGGAAGCTGCTGAGCTGGCTGGTTTTTGGAGCCCAGACCAGGGCCCTGGTGACGGCGGTGCCGTTGTTGGTCAACCCTGTTCCCGAGCTGCCAGCCGACCTGAGTGAATTGGCCGCGGTGGTCGAAACGACGGACAAACCGGCGGAACTGCGTTGGACGGGGCCCCTCTCGGCCCCCCAGCAACAGCAGTTGCGCGGGCTGTCGGCCGACCCCGCCTGGAACGAGACGATCGACCAACTGGCCCTGAAGCTGCGCAAGACGGGCGGAATGGAACTGCAGACCAAGTACGTCAATTGGATTGCGATTGGCACCCTGGTGCTGATTGGCATTGTGCTGACCTCGAGCCCGGTGGTTTACAACACGGTCGAGCGGCTGCAGTCGTGGCTGGTGCTGCTGATTGTGGCCTGTGCCTGCGTGCTGGGGGTGCTCTTTATCAAGCCCTATGCCATCACCGCCCTGTTGCGCGGGTCGCTCAGCCTGGGGGAGATGCCCGGTCCCGAGGCGGGGCTCGAGCAGATGGCCCTGCTGGGGGCCCTGGCGTTCGCCGGGGCGGGGGGGACCATGAACCTCGGACAAAGCCACTTCATCAAAGACAAGGGCTATGGCATGGGGAAGTACATCGGCCGCCTCACCAGCCCCATCACCGGCAATGAAGAGGCGATTGCCGATGTGGGGTACCACTTCAAGCACACTCCCGAGAACATGCGGAGGTGGCGGGATTGGTGGCGTGCCGCCAATCTGGAGCACTTCTTCAGCTTCTTCCTCACCTGTGTCGCCTGCCTGGTGCTGCTGGCGTTGCTGGCCTACTCGCTGTTCTACGATGCCAACGGGCAGATTCGTCCCGAGGCGGCCAGTTTTGGGGAAGACCTGAACTTCATCT
>JBKCTR010000547.1:0-3433 GCA_046318755.1 Planctomycetaceae bacterium | reverse complement strand
GCGGCAAACCCCGCTCGAGCAATTGAAACGACTGTTCCGCGAACAGCGTCGACACGGTGTTGCGCCGGGTGCAGACGTAAGACTCGACCGCATGGCTGAGGGCGTCGACCCCGGTGGCGGCGGTCACGGTGGCCGGCATGCTGAGGGTCAACTCGGGGTCGAGCAGGGCGACCTTGCAGGCGGCTTTGGGATCGCCGCAGGCCATTTTCATGTGTGTGGCGGCGTCGGCGATGAGGGCGTACGACTGCGCCTCGCTGCCGGTTCCCGAGGTGGTCGGCACGGCGATCATCGGCAGCATGGGGCGGGTGGCTCGGCCGGTCCCCTTGTAGTCGGCCATCACCCCGCCGTTGGTCAGCAGGAAGTTGATTCCCTTGGCGCAGTCCATGCTGCTGCCTCCCCCCAGGCCGACGATGAGGTCAATCGCGGCGGCCCGGGCCACCGCCAGGCCGCGATCGACATCGTCGGTGGTGGGATTGGGTTGGACTTCGTCGAAGAGAGTGACCTGCAGGCCGGCCCGGGTCAGCACGTCTAGGGCCCGCTGCGGATGACCGGCCGATCCCAGCCCCTGGTCCGACACCAGCAGCACGCGGGCCCCTCCCAGTTCGCGCGCCAGATCGCCCAGGCGTTGCAGGGCTCCCGGGGCGAAGACCACACGGGTGCGGGGCTGATAGTCGAAGGGGGGCAGCCCAACAGAATTCGCGGGACGCGCCTCGGGGCGAACGGGCGAGGATGCAGCCGGCATGAGTGGGTGGGCGGCGGGAAGGGGGGGAGAACGGGACTTGGCCGGGCGGCCAGGGGTTCTCCGGGGTGGGTTGAGCGAAGACCGCGGCCCACATCAGCCGCGCTCCTCGCGATGCCGATTCTATCCCGAACAGGGCGGGTCTGGCAATTTGACCACGTGGGGTGTGGCGTTGGTGGGTTGCCAACGGTGTTTGATGGGGAGGTCCCCGCGAGGAGTGGGGCCTGCCTTGGAAGCAATCAGGAGCAGGACCGGCGACGACAATCCGAAATTCTGGTTGATCAGAACTGCCAAAGGCAGTGACGATCCAGAGCAGGTCGCCCCCGGGGTGGAGAGGGTCGACAACGCCGCCCCGGGAAGGCGCGATCGAGCGAGACTGCCGCGTTGTAGAGCGTCCTGGGTGTGTTCTCCGGGCCGTCACTTGGTCCTTTGCGTTACTTGACGGACAGCCCGGGAGAACTGTCACCCCAGGCCGCCTCAATTCACCGTTTCGGTTCCGCCGTTGTTCAAGTCGCTTACCACATCGCCGGTGAACTGCCAGAACCAGTCGAGGCTGAGGCCGCCCGTGAGGGTGTCGACCATCGCCGAACTGTCGGTCAGCAAGGTCAGCGTGCTGAGCCTGTAGGTCCCGTTGAGCCCGCCGCCGTTCTTGAGGTTGGTGACACGGTTGGTGTAGGCGAGATCGAGACGGGTCCATTCGTCGCGAATGGCCTTGATGGCGGTCCGGTCGAGGACCTTGGTCGACTCGCTGAAATACGTCGTCAACCCGCCGCTCACGATGTCTTCGTCATCGCCGCCGTTGAGACTGTCGTTGCCGTTCCCGCCGAAGAGCAGGTCCTGACCCGCCAGACCGGCAATGGTGTCGTTCCCCGCTCCGCCGAAGATGACATTGGCCAGTGAGTTCCCCGCCAGTGTGTCAGCTACCGACGAGCCGACAAGCATCTCGAAGGTATCGCCTGCGTTCAGCGTCAGTGACAGGTTGGCGTTCACGAGCTGCGTGGTGGCTTGGCCCAGGTTGACACTGACCCCTGTCGTGGAAGCGGACAGATCGAGCAGATCAAGCCCTTCGTCGATGGATTCCACGAGGCTGTCGATGCCGAGCGTCGTGTTCGCCGCGAACACGTAGCTGTCGTCTCCCAGACCTCCTTGCAGCGTGTCATTCCCTGCAAGTCCCACCAGCGTGTCATTCCCTGCACCACCGGTGAGGATGTTCGACAGCGAATTCGCGGTCAATGAATCATTCCCCCCGCCGCCAATCGCATTCTCGAATGCCGTCGCCAGCCCGAGCACCAACGACAGGTTGGCATTCACCACCTGGCTGGCCGTGGTCCCCAGATTGATCTTCACCGCGAGCGATGTCGTCCCCGAGAAGTCGAGTGTGTCAGTCCCACCGGCCGATTCATTCAGCGTGTCGGTCCCGAGGGTGCTGTTCGCCGCGAAGACGTAGGTGTCATCCCCCAGTCCACCGATCTGCGTATCATTGCCAGCACCTCCGGTCAGCGTGTCGTTCCCGGCATTGGCGGTCAAAGTGTTCGCCAATGCGTTTCCGACAAGGATGTCGTCGAGCGCACTCCCCAGAATGTTTTCGAAGGTATTTTCGGCCCCCAGCACGAGGCTGAGATTGGCATTCGCCTGCTGGAGAGCGGCGGTTGCGAGGTTGATGGACACTCCCAGGCTCGTACTGGCCGAGAAGTCGAGCGTGTCGAGACCGCCCGCCGATTCGTCGAGGGTGTCGGTCCCCAGGGCCGTGCCGGTGTTGAAGACAAAGCTGTCGTTGCCGGCACCGCCGACGAGGGTGTCGTCGCCAGCCAAGCCCTGCAGCCTGTCGTTCCCCGACTTCCCATCAAGGCGATTCGCCAGGGCGTTCCCGGTCAGCGTGTCGTTCGCGGACGATCCATTCACGTTCTCGAACGTGTCGTCCGCGTTCAACACCAGCGACAGGTTGGCGTTCACCACCTGCGTGGACGTCAGGCCCAGGTTGACTGTAACGCCCACGGTCGAGGTTGACAGATCGAGCAGATCGGACCCTTCACCCGGCAGTTCCACCGCGGTATCCATCCCCAGGGGGGTAGTCGCGGTGAATCTGTAACTGTCGTCTCCCAGGCCGCCCTGCAGTGTGTCATTCCCGGCGAGCCCGACCAACGTGTCATTCCCGCCACCGCCAGTGAGGACGTTCGCCACTGCGTTGCCCGTCAGCAGGTCGTTCCCGTCGCCGCCGAGGACGTTCTCAAACGCAGTGGCCAGACCCAGCACCAGCGAGAGGTTGGCGTTCACCACCTGGCTGGTCGTGGTCCCCAGATTGACGGTCACCGTACTCAACGTCGTGCCCCAGAAGTCGAGCGTGTCGAGGCCGCCGGCCGATTCATTCAGCGTGTCGGTTCCCAGCGCGCTGTTCGCCGCGAAGACGTAGGTGTCATCTCCGAGGCCTCCGATCAGCAAATCATTCCCGGCCCCCCCGGTGAGGGTGTCGTTCCCGGCATTTCCCGTAAGCGTATTCGCCAACATGTTGCCGATGAGTATGTCGCTTAGCGCTCCCCCAACCGCATTCTCGAAGGTGCCGTCGGACCCCAACACCAGGCTGAGGTTGGCATTCACCACCTGTGTGGTGGCGGTACCGAGATTGACCGTCACTTCCAGCGTCGTGCTGGCCGAGAAGTCGAGCGTGTCGATCCCGCCAGCCGATTCGTCGAGCGT
>JBKCTR010000546.1:0-3030 GCA_046318755.1 Planctomycetaceae bacterium | reverse complement strand
CCCCGCCGACGCACTGCTACCACGATCTCAGGCCGCACATCAGCCGCGCCGAGAGAAGACTCTAGAAATCGGCTTCGCCTCGATCATCATCCCGGGACTGGAACTGGCGTTTCAGGATCGGACTCGGGTTGTTTTGGAGGGGACAACACCCTTCGGTGAACAGGCAAAACGCTCGCTCTGGGTCTGTGAAGCCGGGGCCTTCACGGTGCTCAAGGCCATCGCCTTCCGTGGTCGGGGAGAACACAAAGACGCTTATGATCTCGTGTACGTGTTGCTGAACGACCCACGGGGAGTAGCCGAAATCGCCCGACGCATCGCAACTCTGAAACCGAAATCTCTGGTTCGAGAGGCGCTGGAGATCTTGCGACAGGACTTCACGGCTCTCAATGGCGTCGGCACCATGCGAATGGCCGAATTTCTGCGTGATGCAGACAACGATTCCCTGCGGGCCGATGCCGCAGGCGCCGTCCGAGCCCTGTTGCGACAATGTGGAGATTCCCACTGATCCCCATTCACCCAATGGCCCCTCCTCAAAACGGCTTGCCCAGGTAGTCGAGCCAAGGGGGGTCGTCGGCCCAGCGGCTGGGGTTGATGCCGGGGGCCTCCGTCCGCATGCCGGTCGGTTTGTGTTCCTGGTGCCAGTTCGCCCCGGTGGTGTTGAGGCTCTGGAGGAACGGCTTGGCGATCTCGGGGGCCTGGGCGACCAGTTGCGGGTCCCAGTCGTCGACCGGCTGGATTGGCCCGGCCCAGGCGGGGCGATAGCCGAGCTGCAGCAGTTCACGCGGCTGGGTGTCGCGGTTGGGATGGCTGCCATGCATGAGCAGCGAGGGAATGACCACCGCCGACCCGGCCGGCACCACCAGCGAGATCTCCTCGGGGTGCGACTTGTAACGGACGTAGGGGCTCGCCTCGGCATGAAACGAGAGGTGCGACCGCGGGATGAGCCGGAATGGAGCCCGTTCGGGGGTCAGGTCATCCAGGTAGTACAACACACGGATGAGGCGCGGGCAGCTTCCTTCCCAGCCGAAGAGATTCGAGCCGTGCGGCTGGCCGTCGGTGTGCATCGAAATCCCGGGGGAGCCGGGGAGGGTGCGTTGGAAGAACCCGCGGGTGAAGACAATGTCGGGCCCCATGAGCGCGGTGAGGAAGTCAATCATGGGGGGGAGGCCGATCAGCTCGCACGCCGCCCGGCTCAACCACTGGGGCTGCACGGTCGAACGGGTCTGGGCGGTGCTGTACGAGGTGTGCCCCATCTCGGCCGCCGCGAGTTCCTGCTTGATCCGGGCGATCTGCGCGGGGGGAATGATCGACGGCAGCACGATGTAGCCTTCGACTTCAAAGTGCCGAATCTGCTGAGCCCGGGTGAACTCCGAGAAGTCCGTCGGGTCGAGTTGCATGAAGCCGATTTCGTCGTCGGGGGTGGGGGGCATGGGGAGGGGAGCGAAACTGGAGAGGGAAACCGGGAAGACTCCAGTGTAATGATGCGGTCCTCAAACGCCAAAAGCCCAGTTGTTCTGGGCACCATGGATTCGCCTGCGTCGGCCCAGGTCCTGCCAGCCGACAGAGACCCAGACGGCCGGACACAGCGTGATCCCGCAACCCGCCTCATCCAGACTTCCGAGCGAGTCCCGCTTCCTAAAGGACGGCAGAGCAGTCTCCCGCCACACCTTTGAACTGGATTGGGCTGTTCTGGTTGGCGTTGTAGGCGGGGACCCACACGGCGGCGGCGTTTCGGAACAGAGCCAACACAACGAGATAGTTGTTGTCCCCAACGGTCGCGCCACCAATCCGGTAATCCCTCTGAACTCCACTGTAGAGACCGTTTTGAAATGTGATGGAATTCTGGGCCTGGGTCCCATAGTCAATCACTTGCCAACCAGTCGACGTCAGTCCCGAGGGACTGGCCACCGGAGGCAAGTCGCTGGACGGAATGGGGATTTGACCAAAGATCTTGCCGGCCACCTTGATGATCCCCGCTGTGGGCTGCGCCGCCGTTGCCCGACATTGACACAACTTCGCGTTGTTCTGATCGATGGTGTAGGAATTCAGCGGCCCCCCCCGCTGGAACGGTGGCTGCGGTTGAGTGACCGTAAACTGTTCCGCGCTCATTGCTCAAACTCCAACTGGGGGGACATCAACTCGACGGCACTCTTTTGCAGGACAAATCCCAAGGGTGCTCTCACAGATCCAATCGCTGCAAAATCCTCCGCGTTCATTGCGATGTTGACCGCCTCCCCATTGATTTCGAGGGTCGTCAATTCACCTGCGGCGAATCGCAGTGAAATCTCAAAATCCTGTGGTGGCGGCATGTTCCGGAACATTTCCTGCTGCCAAAACGGACGTATCGGAAACACCATCGCCTGCAACTCATCAACGCCAAACAAGGTCTGATGGGCCCAGATTTTGGGAACCTCATTTTCCGGATGAGTCCTATGAAACAGAAGCCCCCCAAATTCGACCTTGCCCGAAGGCAATTCCCGCCAGTTATAAAAAAAGCCCCAGCCCTCGAATCGGTCGGCCCGCATTCTCCACGTCACCCGCCGGAGATTCCGATCCGCGGTGAGTGCAAACGGGATGAACTGAGGATAATCCGATTTCACAAGCAACCACTCTCCATCAGGGATGAGAAAACAGCGTTGCTCTTCCCGTCGATTTCGAAATCTCAGCAGTCCTGGTGGAACCGCCCGCCCCCCTCGCCACTTTCGACGATGGGGGGCCGATCCCTCCGCAATCAGCATTCGTCCTGGCGCCAACCCCTCACGTGCCAACTCCTCAAGGACCGGTTGCTCAACGGACGGCGGGGAATCCAGACTGGCCAAGCCCGCGCGCATGGGACTGCCAGCAAAATCGTCGGGGACAGCCTGCGGCGGATTCGATCGGAATAGGGAAGGCAGTGTCAACCCCCCCACCACCAACACCAGCAGAAGACTTCCCGCCACCCCCCACAGCCGCACGGGACGAGCGGACTTGATGACTGGCTTCGCGTGCCCGATAGGCAGCGGCGGCCCCAACACCCCACGCAACCGCCGC
>JBKCTR010000545.1:0-14788 GCA_046318755.1 Planctomycetaceae bacterium | reverse complement strand
GTACGGTCCGTCGTAAGGCGGATCCAGAATAGATTCGGATTGCCCTCGCGTCAGGCGACTGGTGCCGGATCCTCAGTCGACAGAACCAACAAATCGGCACACCCAAATCCCCCCTCACCCCCGCCGCACCTCCACCATCCACCCCGTGCAGCGCAGATTCCGAAACAGCCCCGTTTGGGCCAGCGACTCGGGTGCCGGCGGGGTCGGTTTGTCGGCGGGTTGAGTACCGGGGGGCCAGATGGGGGTGAATTGCTCCAGTGGTGCCAGGGGGATTTCGCGGGTGATTTCGAAGCCGGTGTCGCGCAGCAGCCGGTGTAGTTCCCGCCGGCTGAAGACGTGGTGGTAGATGCGGGGAATTCCCCGGTAGTCTCTGTGGGTGTCTCCGGCCGTGGGCGAACCCGCCAGCCGTTTCGCGAGGTCCCGCAGCAGCCAGCCCCGGCCCCCCGTCTGAAACAGGTGCGGCCAGAGACTGTGTACGTGTAGGGCGAGCCGCCCCCCCGGCACCAGCAGCCGGTGGGCGTGGGCCAGCACCTGCCGCCGGCTCTCGCTCCCCGAGACCATCCCCAGCGTCCCAAACAGCAGCAGGGCGTAGTCGAACTGCCCGTCCGGCAAAAACTCCAGTTCGCACAGATTCCCCCGCAGCAGCCTCGCCGCGAGTCCTTCCCGTTGCAGCCGTTCCTGGGCGACCCGCAACGACGGCTGCGACAGATCGACCCCCGTGCACTCAAACCCCCGCCGGGCCAGCGCCGCCACGCTCCGCCCCGTGCCGCACCCCAGGTCAATCACCCGCCCCGGCCGCTCAAACCACTGGTCCACCAGAGCGTGGTCGAACCGCAGCAGCGGCGCCTGCCCCAGGTGCTGCTCTTCGGTCTGGGGAAGCTGCTCATCGGCGGCAAACTCCCACAACGAGCGGGAGACTCCAGGAGGCAATTGCCAGTCGGCGGGCATGTCGGCTGCGGTGGGACGGGAAAACGGAACAGACCAGCGAGCGGCTGATTATCGGCCGGGGACGACGGGAAGTCGATTCGGTCCGGAAAGTCGACTGCGCACCGTTGGCGGGAGGCGATTGGTCCAGCCGGCGTCCCCGAGGAGTCGCGTTCCCCGTTCCCCCAGACACCTGTGCCGAGGGAGGTTCCCACCGAGGGGAATCTGGTATCATCCGAGCATGGGGCGCGACCCACTGGGCCCCCGTTTTCCCCGCTGCTGGCGACCACGATGCAGACCGATTTCAAGATGATCCCCGGGCAGACCGACCTCGACACTCTCGAGCGCGATCTGCGGTTCCATCCTACCGTCAACCCTGGGCCAAACGCCCTCTCGACGGCCCAGATCGAGCAGTTCAACCGCGACGGCTACATCCGCGGCATCCGCATCTTCGACGACGCCCAGATCACCTCCATCCGCTCGTACTTTGACGCGCTGTTGGCGAAGGTGCTGGCCGCCGGGGGAGACAGCTATTCCATCAGCACCGCCCACGCCCGCTACGGCCGCGTCTACGACCTGCTGACCGAGCCCCGCATCGTCGCCTGTGTGAAAGACCTGCTGGGAGAGAATGTGGTCGCCTGGGGCTCGCACTTCTTCTGCAAGATGCCCCACGACGGCAAGGCGGTCGCCTGGCACCAGGATGCCAGCTACTGGCCCCTCACCCCCTCCAAGGCGGTCACCGTCTGGCTGGCGATTGATGATGCCGACGTCGAAAACGCCTGCATGCGGTTCATCAGCGGCTCACATCACCACGGCCACCTCACGTATCGCCCCAGCAACCCGGGCGAGCACAACGTGCTCAACCAGTCGATCGACAATCCCGAGCAATACGGAACCCCCGTCGACGACATCCTGAAGGCGGGGGAAATCTCCATCCACAGCGACCTGCTGCTGCATGGTTCGGAAGCGAACGACAGCGACCGTCGCCGGTGCGGCCTGACCCTGCGGTACTGTGCCGCTGAAGTCCGCGCCCACATGGACTGGAACCAGAAAGGGGTCATCGTCTCGGGCAGCGACCCCAGCGGGCACTGGTCCAATCGCCAGCGCCCCGCCACCGAGTAAATTCCCGGCCCAGGCCTCTCCGGGCGGGCGTCGCCCGGCACGCGGGTGGGCCGGGCGGTTTGTTTTTTCCACGTCGTCGAGACAGCTCCGTCGGGGCTGTCGCAGGAGCAGCAGAGCGTTATGTCGGGTTCCAGGCGGGTGTTGAGCGTGGGGCAGTGTGGGTTCGACCATTCGTCGATTTCCGGTTTCCTGGCCGCGGAATTCTCGGCCACGGTCGATGCGGCCGACTCGCGGTTCGAAGCGCTGCAGGCGCTCGAACGGCAACCGTACCACCTGGTGCTGGTCAACCGGGTGCTCGATGCCGACGGCAGCCCGGGCCAACTGGTCATCGAGGCCATTCTCGGGCTCGACAACGCCCCCCCGGTGATGCTGGTCTCGAACTACGCCGACGCCCAACAGCAGGCCGAGACCGCCGGCGCCCTCCCCGGATTTGGCAAAAGCTCGCTGCGCACCCCCGAGACCCGCGAACGGCTGCGGGCCGTGCTGGGCTGATTCGGCCCGCCGATTCAACCCGCCAGCGAACCACGTTCGCCCCTCGCCAATGGGCGAACGGCTGGCCCCGCGCGAATTCGCCGTCGGGGCCGTCCGTAGTGGCTTTTTCCCCGGGCGCATCTCTAGACTGTGGACACTCATCGGGGAATGCCTGAGGCCTGTCCAGCGGCGTTGTCCCGATCGGCCCCGGGCGATCATTGGGCTGAGCGCTGCTTCCCCAGGCGGTCGCTGGCTGTTCGATTTGCGACAGGAACTGCGAAATGAGGACGAGACGCATGCGCAAGTTGGTGCTGCTGCTGACGGTGGCATTGGGAACCCTCGGCCTCTCCGGGCCCCACTGGGTGTCCCTGTGCCATGCCCAGGATGCGACCCCCGCCGAGGTCGGCCAGGCACTGAACACGGCGGGCGACAATCGTCCCCAGCTCGAACGAGCCCTGGCCGAGACCTCGGGGGAAGAACGCCGGGGGATGGAATTCCTCATCGCCAACATGCCCGAGAGCGACCTGCAGTCTCTCTCGGCCGACTTCCTGCTCGAAAACTCCCGCCTCGCCTGGCAGGCCCGGCGGGAGTTGCCCTGGGGCAAGCAGATTCCCGAGGCGATCTTCTTCAACAACGTGCTCCCCTACGCCAATGTCGACGAAAAACGCGACCCCTGGCGCAAAGAGTTGCTCGAACTCTGCCTTCCCATTGCCAAAGAGTGTCAGACCCCGTCCGAGGCGGCCAGCCGGTTGAATACCGAGGTTTTCCCCAAGCTGAAGCTCGGCTATTCCACCCAGCGCAAAGCCCCCAACCAGAGCCCCAAAGAGTCGATCGAGCAGGGGAAGGCCTCGTGCACCGGCCTGTCGATTGTGCTCAGCGACGCCTGCCGTGCGGTCTGCATTCCCGCCCGCCTCGTGGGAACTCCTCTCTGGGCGAACAAGCGGGGCAACCACACCTGGGTGGAAATCTGGGACGGAGACTGGCACTTCACCGGCGCCTGCGAACCCGACAAAAACGGCCTCGACCGCGGCTGGTTCATCGGCGATGCCGCCCAGGCGAAAAAAGACTCGTTCGAACACGCCATCTACGCCGCCAGCTTCGCCAAGACGAAGCAGCATTTCCCTCTCGTCTGGGCCATGCGCAACAAGAGTGTTCCTGCCGAAAATGTGACCGACCGCTACGCCCGCCCCGACGAGTCCAACAAGACGACCGTCCGGCTGCTGGTGCGGGTGCTCGATGGCGGACGGCAGCGCGTGGTGCAGCCCGTGCGGATCATCCCCCAAACCGATGCGAAAGCCGAGCTGTCGGGAGACTCCCGCGGAGAAACCGCCGACCTCAACGACATCCTCCGATTCGAAGTCCAGCCCGGGGCCGACTACGTCGTGAAAGTCGGCAACCTCGAACGCAAAGTTCGGGTCGTGACCGACACGGGTGAGTTCCTCGTCGAGATTGTCGTCCCCTGACGACCCCCTCCTCGGCTGGCTCACACCGCCGGACCATCCGGCCAAATCGTGGGGACTTTTTCCCCCGTGCCGTGATGTTCGCCACCGTAACTCCACGCTGTCGCCAACATTCACAGCGGCAGCCCTCTTCAGAGACCCCCATCGTTCCAGGATAAGGATCGGAAATGCAGCGTCTGGTGTCGTGGTTGATGTTGGTGGTGGCGGCTTGTGGTTCGGCTGCGTCGAGTCCCCGGGCGTGGGGCCAGGCTCCCGAGCCGCAGGCCTCGGCCCAGGTGCTCGCCACCCTCAAGCAGGCGCTGCAGGCCGAGACCCCCGACTGGCAGGCCCTGACCGCCGGGGCCTTCGCCGAGGTCCCCATCACCAACAGCGACGCCGAAGCCGCCCGCGAAGCCCTCTGGCAGGCGCACGTCGCCTGGATTCGTCAGGAGCGGGCCGAGGAGGTGAAGAGCCGTGTGCTCAAGGAGGGAGAGCTCACCATGCCCTTCGCCTACACCGTGACGGGAGACAAGCCGGCCACGGGACGCAGCCTCTGGATCTCACTGATTGGCGGGGGCGGAGCCCCTCCCCGGGTGAATGACCAGCAGTGGGAGACCCAGAAGCGACTCTATAAGGTGAAGGAAGGGCTCTACCTCGCCCCCCGCGCACCGACCAACACCTGGAACCTCTGGCATGAAGGGCACATCGACCGCCTCTTCACCCGGCTGATCGAAGACCTGGTGGTGTTCGAAGAGGTCGATCCCAACAAGGTGTATGTGCTGGGCTACTCGGCGGGGGGGGACGGGGTCTACCAGATCGGTCCCCGGCTCGCCGATCGCTGGGCGGCCGCCGCGATGATGGCCGGTCATCCCAACGACGCCTCGCCCCTGTCGCTCCGCAACGTCCCCTTTGCCCTGCAGGTGGGAGGGAACGACTCAGCCTACAACCGCAACACGGTGGCCCGCAATTGGGGAGACCAACTGCTCAAGCTGCATGAGGAGGACCCCCAGGGGTACGAGACTTACATCAAGATCCACGAAGGGAAGGGGCACTGGATGGATCTCGCCGATGCCGCCGCGCTTCCCTGGATGGCGGGCTTCACCCGCAATCCCATCCCCGAGCGGGTGGTCTGGAAGCAGACTGGTCAACCGCACGAGCGGATGTACTGGCTGGCTGTCCCCAAAGACCTCGCGAAGGTGGGGGCCCTGGTGACCGCTCGCCGCGAGAAGCAGGCCATCGAGATCGAGACGGCGGAACAGGTCGATCGCCTGATTGTCCGCCTCGACGACCGCATGGCCAATTTGGACGAAGAGGTGGTGATTCGCCGGGGAGCCGACCTGCTGTTGCAGGCCCGCCCCCGCCGTAACGTCGCCACCCTGGTCAAGACCCTCCTGGGCCGGGGGGACAAATCGCTGATGTTCTCGGCGGAACTGGCGGTTGATCTCGCCCCCAAACCGTGACGCCCAGGCGGGCTATTGTCGGGTTGCGCTCCCTGTCCCCACCAACACCTGAACCCGAGACCTGAACCCGAGAGACTCCCTGTTCCAGCGCCTCGCCGGTCGAGCTTCACCCATGCTGCCCACCGCTTCCTCACCCCGTCGCACGCTGCCGCGCCTGTCCGGCTGCACCTGGGCTCGGTTGTCTGCGGTGGGGCTGGTGTGTGTTCTGGCCGGGGTCTGGTCGGGCTGTGGCCGTTCGTCGAGTCCCGAGAACAGGGGGCCGCTCGACGCGGCGTCCGCTCGGCCGCCGAGCGCGGCCCTCGCCCGGCCGCTCACGCTTCAGCCCGGGAAACCCGAAGCCCCCCCCGAATTGTGGCGCGTCGAATTGCAGCTCACCCCCGAAGCCTACCAGCAACTCGAACCGACCCGCGGCGGGATGTTCTTTCGGGGTGGCGGTGGGGAGACGGCGGCGGCTCCACCCCATACCCCCGAGGCCCGCGCCCGGGGAGAACGGCCCCAGCCTGCAGTCGGCTTCTTCAACTTCGGGGAAGACAGCGGCGCGGGAACCTTTGGGTTCGACTTCACCACGGTGAAAGCGGCGGTGCTGTTTCGATCGCCCCAGGGAGAGGAGACCCTGCTGCGGGAGATCGGGCTGAGATACAAGGGGAATGGCTCGTTCCAGACCGCCCGGTCCACCCGCAAACGCTCGTTCAAGCTGGAATTCGACCATTTCCTTCCCGACCAGCGGTTCGAACGCCGAACCAAACTCAACCTCAACTGCAATTCGCTCGACCCGACCCAGTTGCGGGACCCCCTGGGCTATCGGCTGTTTGCCGAAGCGGGGCTGCCGGCTCCCCAGACCCGGTTCGCCGAGGTTGCGGTGCAGGTGGGAACCGACGCTCCCGAATCGCTCGGACTCTACACCCTGGTCGAGCAGATCGACCGCAGGTTCCTGCGGCAGCATCTTGGGTCGACCAGTGGCCTGTTGCTGAAGCCCGAGGGGATCAAGGGGATCCCCTGGTTTGGTCCCGAGATCTACCGCTACGAGCAGCCTTACAACGCGAAGTGGCCAGGGACGGACCGGCAGTGGGAACGGGTCATCGAGTTCGCCCGGGTGGTCAACCAGGCCGACGACCGCGAGTTCGAAGCCACCATCGAGACACTGCTCGATGTCGATCGCTTCGTGCGGTTCCTCGCCTGCCAGGTTTTGCTGGGGAATCTCGACAGTTTTCTGGGAACGGGGCACAACTACTACCTCTACCTCGATGACGCCACCGATCGCTTCGTGTTCCTCCCTTGGGATCTCGACCTGGGATTTGGCGGGTTTTTCATGGCGGGCTCGGTGGAGGAACTGGCCGATCTGTCGCTGGAACATCCCCACCAGGGGAACAATCGGCTCATCGACCGCCTGCTGCAAAACCCGGCCCGGCGCGAGGCGTACCTCGTGGCGGTCCGCGATCTGGTCTCGCGGGTCTTTCATCCCGAGGGGCTGGGGGTGGTCGCGGCCCTGTGGGAACAGGTCGTGGCTCCCGTGCGGGACGGCGAGGCCGCGGCCCGGGAGGCCCGGGGGGAATCGCCCGAGGGGATGTTTGGAATGTGGCGCCAATCGGGCCTGCCGCCGTCCCGGTTTATCGAGTTGCGGACCCAGTCGGTGCTCGCCCAGTTGGCTGGAACAGCCGAGGGATACGTCCCCCGCTCGGGCTGGGGCGGGGGACGGGGCGGGGGACGCTGGCGCGGGGGGCGGGGGGGCCGCTGAGTCGGAAGGGACATTCCAAGGGACCGATTGGGGGGACCGGTTGTCGACCCCTGGCGGTCATTTTCCCAGAGTGCCCCGGTTTGCTAATTTATGGCCGCCTCACACGTGGTTCTGTCGAGTCGTTCTTCCTGCATTGATTGGCTTCCATGGCCCGCACGCCTGCTTCTGGATCCCGCTCCGCCCGGTCAAAAACAAGTTCGCGAACAGCGCGGACCAGCCCAGCGGCTCGCCGATTGCGGGGCCGGCACTCGGTGGCGCAGAAGCGGGCCCAATTGCGGGCCTCGTATCGCCAGCGGCCCGACCTGTTCGAGATCGATTACACCCCCGATCAGGTCAAGCTGACCTTGGCGGCCGCTGGGACCCCGGTGTTGGCGGGGGAATGGCAGACCCGGCTGATTCTGGCCGACGGCCGCGAGCTGCCGGTGGTGGGAACCTGGGATCCCGCCGTCTGGCTGGCCGACTCGGATGGCGATTATCTGGAACTGCAACTGCACCTGACCGACGAGGTGCGCATCGACCGCAGCCTGTTCCTGTCGCGCGACGGTGGGTTGGCGTTTGTGTCGGAAACGGTGGTCTCTCTCCCGGGGGCCCCCGAAGTGGTGGCGCTCGAATCGACCCTGGCGCTCAACCCCCAACTCAAGCCCACAACGGTCGACGGGGGGCGGGAGTGGCAGTTGAAGACCCGCGGGTTTCAGGCCCGCATCCACTCGCTGTCGGCCAGTTCCAGCACGGCCGAAGGGGTGGTGTTCGCGGTGACGGACGGCGTGCTGCGGGTCCGGCAGCCGTGTGCGGAAGGGAATGGCTTCGCCCCCCTGCTGATTGACTGGCATCCGCTGCGGGCGAAGAAGCCGGCGGTGATCAAGCCGGTGACCGTCTCGGAACAGCGCAAAATCGTTTCCCCGGCAACGGCGGTGGCCTCGCGTTGGCAATGCGGTTCAGAGCACCTGCTGTGCTACCGCTCGCTGCGGGCTCCCGACCTGGCCCGGGCAGTGCTGGGTCTGCACACCTGGTACGAACTGGTCCTCGCCCGCCTCACCAAGCCCGGCACCTACCCGCCGTTGATTCAGATCGAAGCGCCGGAAGAGGGCTCGAAGTAGTTTCGCTCGCCGGAGCACGGCGGTCCGGGCGGTCTCCCTCCGGGCACAGATCACCAACGCACGATCGCCTGGGGTGAGCTGATGCCGCGCCGGTGGACGCCGCCTTCGGTCCGTGCGCTGTCACTCGACCAGTGCTTGACCGTCGCCTGGGTCTCCGCCACGAATCGCGGGCCCAGATCTTCCTGGCGGTCCGCAGAGTTGGTTTCCCCGCGTTCGCTGCTGCGCCAGTTGGCCAGGGCTTTGTCACCTCAACAACCGTGGGTCGTGGACCGTCGAACCTGATTCGAGGGGCCGTTGGCGGAATTCGTCATCCAGCCCACATCGGAACCGATCTCCGTGCCGGCATCGCACATCTCCCGATGTGTCACCGGGGACTTCCTCTCCACCTATCGATCACCAGCCCTGTTGGTTGCGGTGGCCGCACACCAGGTGTTCCATGCGTTGGAACCCCCTGTGAAACCAAGACTTCCGTCGAGTGGCCTGCGATCCGGCCGACGGACTCGGTTTTTTTCCGATTTCTCTATTGAACACATTCTGTCTACTGTTATTTTATGACGTGTTCGCATTGTCATACACACTCAGGAGAACACCATGTCTCGGCACACCCGCTGGCTGCGGAAGCAGGCCAGGGCCAAATCGGCCAAAGAGGGGCAGAATTGCGGTTTTTCCGGCGGTACCGCCGTGCTCGACCAGCCCGAATCGGTCCAGGTTGGTCTCGGTGACGATGGCGATCTCCCAAGGCAGGAGCAAGACTCGTCCTGGACAGGGACTGACTTGGTGGCAGTCGATACGTCTGGGGATGTCGCGGCACCGGACCAGCGTTCTTCCGGGTCGGAAACACCAGCGCGTGGGGTTGGCCCCCGCGCCGCCTTGCCGGTGCCTCCCCCGTCCCAAGCCGTCACTCCCAGCCCATCGTCCGACTCGCTGCGAACCGGTCTTCCTGCCCATCGGCGGGTCATTCCGGGGCGCGAGCCGGTGGGGGAGACACCGCCGGGCGAGCGACGGCAGCCGCACAACGAGGGCTGGCTCTGGCGCGACAAGATCTGTGTCGGCGACCTGGTGGTGATTGTCGGCGACGAAGGGGCCGGGAAGACCCGCCTGCTGACCGACTGGATCGCCCGGGTCACCGCCGGCCGGGCGTTTCCCGGCTGCGACGACCCCTCCCACGCGCTTCCCCCCTCGGATGTCCTGGTCTTCAACTGCGTTGATGATTTCCGCCGCGACATCGTCGGCCAGGTGTCGCTGAACGGCGGCGATCCCGAGCGCGTGCTGCACGCCTCGACCCAACTGCTCGACTGGGGGCATCAACACAGCGAGTTTCCCGAGGGGCCGTTCGCGACCCCTGGACTGGCCGCGGGGGAACCGCCCGAACCGCGGGTCCGCCTCCACACCCAGGAGATCCTGCGCAAACTGAGGCAATTCCTGCTGCGCCGGCCCAGTATTCGGCTGGTGGTGATTGACCAGCTCAAGCAGCACCTCAAGACCGACAGCGAACGGGTGTTTGAAGATCTGATCGATGAGTTGCAGGTGCTGGGCCGGCAGACCGAGGTGACCTTCGTGCTGACCCAACGCCCCGATGCCTTCCGGAACGCGACGGGGATCAGGCAGTACTTCAAAAGCGAGTCGCTCACCAGCGTGGCCCGCGGCATCTGGCGCGTCGCCCAGCCGGAAGATCCCACGCAGGGGGACCGGGTGTTGGAGTGTCTGAAGCTGAATCACGGCTACGGCAATTCGGGACGGGAGCCATGGCGATTGTGGCAGGACCCCGGTCAGCCGCTGCGGTGGGAGGTGGGGACTGGTCAGGAATTCCCCCTCGGCAAGCTCGACGCCCGGCAACGGCTGCTGTTTCACGCCAAGACGTTCATCACGCTCTATCTGCGGATGTTCGGGGGGCTGGCCGATTTCGAGACGCTGCGGGTCTGCGCCCGCCGGGAGGGGATCACCGGGTCGAAGCTGATGGAGGCGTCGATCGTCTACAACTTCGGCTACGAGTTTGAAGCCTGTCCCGACAACGACCTGGGGATCCGCAAGATCATCGGGGCGTGGGAGGAGATCGTGAAACGCCGGGAGATTCCCGAGCCCGACCGGCCTCCGGTGGTGGGTCCACCGCTGCCCAAGCGACGGAAGAAGCCGGCCCCTCTGGGGCCGCAGCCCCTGGCCAGTCACCCGACGGCCAACACCCCAATGGCGGAGGCAACCGCCCTCCACGTCCCGTCGACCAACGAGTCTGCCGCCCCTGCGGTCCCTGCAGGCGCTGCAGTGGGAGAGGCCACTGGGGCCCAGCCTGTGGCGAGCCCTGGTCCGGCCCCCACGGCGGCCCAGCGGCTGGAATCTTTGCGGGCCCGGGTCGCGCGGGGGGAAGCCCGGCTGCGCGAGTTCGACCTCGAGGGATTCCGCTTTATTAAACCAAATCTCGCCACCTGCCATCTGCTGCTGAATCTGGCGGACGATTTGGGGTCGGAACAGGCGATGCTCGACTTCCTGCGGGAGGGATTGGCCGAGCAGGGCCGGCACTCGCCTGCCGACCTGGCGATTTACGACCAGGAATACCGCCGGCTGATGCGGATCGCGCGGCAGTTGGCGGCGGAGATCGACTGGCGAACCGACGACAACCAGTCGCCGGCGGAGGGTCGAAAGCAGAACGGATGAGTTCGGGCGCTCACGCTGCGCCGATCGGGGGGAACGCATCGGAAGTGCGCGTCGGCGCGGCGGGAGAAATGCCGGCTTCCGCAGTGGGGGTGGGCACGAGGTTCCGCAGCGCCGCTTCGACCTCGGCGACTGTGCTGTCGAGAGTCGAGGTGCCGGCGGTCAGGCCGCAGGTCCGCACCCCGGCGAACCACCGGGGATCGAGTTCTTCCAGGTGCTCCAGGTGCAGCGTGGGGACGCCCCGTTCTTGAGCGAGGCGGGCCAGTTCACGCGTGTTGTTGGAATTCTTTCCCCCCACAACCACGAGGGCGTCGATCTGGGGGAGCAGGTCGAGCACCGCCTGCTGGCGGTCGCGCGTCGGCTGGCATATGGTGTCGATCACCTGCAGGTCGGCGTCGGGGAATCGCTGGCGCAGGGCCGCCACCACCTCGGCCGCCAGCCGGGGAGGGGTGGTCGACTGACAGACCACCCCCAGGAACCGGCTGGGGAGTTCCGGAATCGCGCCGGGACTGGGAATGACCGTGGACTGGGGGAGGTCTTCGATGATCCCCTGCACTTCGACATGGCCGGGCCGGCCAATGACGATGACGTGCCGTCCAGCGCGGGCCAACTGTTGGGCGGCCCGGTGCACGCGGGTCACCAACGGACAGGTGGTGTCGATCAACTGTTTTCCCGCTGACAGCAGGCGGTTCCGCTCTCGGTCACTGATGCCGTGGGCGGTGATCATCACCCGCTGCGTGACGGGGAGCGCTGCGCGCTGGGTTTCCGGCTCGCGCTGGAAGCCCTGGACATCCAGCTGATGCAGCACGAGGGGATTGTGGACCAGTTCGCCGCGAATGGTGACTTCCGAGGGAGCGGAAACCTGGGCGACCACGTCGAGAGCATCGCGGACACCGAAGCAAAAACCGAGATGGGCGGCGCGAAGGACACGCATGGGAACATCCTGGGAAGCAGTGAGGTTGAGACGATGTCTCGGGGCCAAAACAAAAACCGCACGGGACGAGGGGGCTTCACGGTGACAGGGAAAAAACTTTGCAGTACAAAGTTTTCGGGCGCACTCCACCCCGAAATGGGTGACCCGGGTGGGTCGACGGAGGGCTCAGCCCGAGTGCCAGCGGGGAATGAGGCCAGGCTTGGGGTTGGCACTGGCGATGGCGGCTGCGTCGGCGATGACCTTTTCGAGGGCGGCGAGGTATTCCTGGAACCGCTCGCGACCGGCGGCGGTGACGCGGCAGGTGGTTTGGGGGCGGTTGCCCTGCGTCATCTTTTCGATCGCGACGAGGCCCGCCTCGACCAGCACCTTGAGATGCCGGTTGAGGTTGCCATCGGTCAGGCTGCAGAGTTCGCGCAGCTCGGTGAAGGCCAGACCGGCGGGGGGGGCCAGCAGGGAGGTCAGAATGCCGAGCCGGGCTTTTTCGTGGATCACCCGTTCCAGCCCTTCATACGCAAAACGGCCGGTGGAAGACTCGTGATCGGGAGTCGGAGAGGGAGTGTCAGTCATGACAACGCTCTTGAGTGAAGTAGAGCAGCAGCGACGCGAGCAACTGGCCTCCGCCGAAGGTGAGTGCCATCGACCAGGGAGAGAACGCCCAGGGGCCGCGGAAGATCACCAGACAGCCAATGCCGCAGAGGAAGTAATGAAACGCCACCAGCGAGAGGGCCCGGGGCAGTACGGGGAGCGACGCGAAAATCCCCAGGCTCAGCAGCAGCGACCACAGCCCGGGCAGCAGCCAGAGCGAGTCGGGAGCGACGCAGACCAGGGCCAGTGTGAGGCAGGCGCCGCTGACCAGACAGGGAACCAGCATTTCGAGCGCCCGCACCGTCAGCCGGGTGGTGACCTGTCGTCCGTCTCGCCAGGCCCGCACCACAATCTCCAGCAACTGCAGGAAGCCACAAACCACCGCGACCGACACCCACAACAGCACAAATTGCAGGGGGGTCTGGGCGACCGCCGGGAACCAGAGCGTCTGGGCCGTGGCCGCCAGCAGAGCCATGGTGGCGGTGAGCGCCGCGGGCAGCGAGCGGTATCCGCGAAACGTGGCCGAGTGGGCCAGTTGCTTTTGAATGTGGTCCAACTGAGAGAGTGCGTCGTGCAGATCCATCAGAGGGTTCCGGACAGAGAACGTGGGGAGCAGGGACAAGCCGGGGTTGCAGGGAGGTCACAACAACCTCCCGACAAGACTTTGCAAGACAAAGCTACAATTCAGAATCGGCTTTCGCAAGACCAAAATCGAGCGCAAGGGTCACAAGTTGCGCAAGAGAGGTGGGGGGGAGGGGGGGCCGAGGCGGCTGGACAGCCTGTCGATGCCGGTGACTCGCCCCTCCGTTCCTCGCGCAGGCTTTTGGCACAGGCCTTGCACTTCGATCGGAGTACTGGGGATGGCGGCTGCCAAAACGGCGAACGCCGCGCGGGATTCCAGCCCTTCCAATTCGGAACGTCACAGATCGGCATCGAAGCGAATCCTGGGGCGGTGTGAACCTGGGACCGATCTGCGACAGAGCCGTGGGGGGAGTTCACTGGGATGAACCCCTCGCAAACGACCTCCTCCCAAAATCGTGCGCCGCCCCCCCAACAGCCGTCCTACTACTGCCGTAGTAGTTGAGTGGGTGTCAACATCAGCAGGCGTCTTACAGGCGGCCTGATTCTCTTTTCTTCTCAGGAGAGGACGTCATGAGTCGGTTCAAAAAGTCGGCCCCTTGGGTTGTCGGTGTGGCGGGACTGGCCAGTCTGACCCTATCGGCGTGGAGTTGGGCTCAGCGGGGGGCGTTGCCGCCGGTGGTTCCGATGGATCCCCAGGCCATCGCGGCCGCCAACAGTCTGTCGCAGGCGTTCCGTGCCGCCTCGCAGAATTCGCTGCCGGCGATTGTCTCGATTGAAGTCCGCGGCAAGCCCGTGGCGATGCGCGGCGGCGAGGGGCTGAACCCCGACATGTTCAAGGGATCTCCGCTCGAAGAGTTGTTCAAGCAGGATCCGCGGTTCAAGGAGTTTTTCGGTCCCCGGGGAGGTGGCTCGGCTCCGATGCCCCGTCCGCAGGGAATGGGCTCGGGATTCCTGATCGACAGCCGGGGAGTGATTATGACCGCGGCCCACGTCGTGGCGGATGCCGACCAGGTGAAGGTCCGTCTGCATGATGGTCGCGAGTACGTGGCCACCGAGGTGAAGGCCGATCCCAAGACCGACATCGCGATTGTGAAAATCGAAGCCGAGGGACCGCTGCCGTCGCTTCCGATGGCCAACAGCGATGAGGTCGAAGTGGGAGACTGGGTGCTGGCGATTGGCAGCCCGTTTGGTCTGGATGCCACCGTGACCGCGGGAATCATCAGCGCGAAGGGGCGGGGTCCGTCGATTGCCGAGCGGGAAGACTTCCTGCAGACCGATGCCGCGATCAATCCGGGGAATAGTGGTGGTCCGCTGGTCAATCTGCGGGGCGAGGTGGTGGGAGTCAACACGGCGATTTCGACCCGCGGAGGAGGGAACGACGGAGTTGGCTTTACCGTGCCGATCAATCTCGCCCGGTGGGTGGGGGATCAGTTGGCGACGAATGGGAAGGTGACCCGGGCGTACCTCGGGGTGGTGATCCAGCAGCTCGACGACAAGCTGGCCCGGCAGTTTGGGGTGCCGGTGGGGAAGGGTGCCCTGGTGACTGAGATTCTGCCCGGATCGCCGGCTGCCGAGGGGGGAGTGGAGGTGGGTGATCTGGTGTTGAAGTTCAACGACCGGGATGTGCGGGGAACCCGCGACCTGCAGTCGATTGTGGAACGCTGCCGGGCCGGGGAGATGGTCCCGATGCAAATCATCCGCGACGGGAAGGACAAAACCCTGAACCTCACCCTGAAAGAGATGCCCCAGAACTTCTCGTTGCGGCGGACGGGCAACGAGGAAGGCCCCGGGGC
>JBKCTR010000544.1:0-2418 GCA_046318755.1 Planctomycetaceae bacterium | reverse complement strand
TGCCTACCCGTTACTACCCCGTTTGCCGCTGTCCCCCTTGCGGGTTCTCGCTCGACTTGCATGCCTAATCCACGCCGCCAACGTTCATTCTGAGCCAGGATCAAACCCTTCAATTGTGTTTCCTTCTTCCTCAAGAGACTTGCATCTCCCAAGGCTTCTGTTCGCACGAAGAGCTTGCCGCTGGCATCGGGCACTTTTCTGAATCACAGAAATTGCTCCGAAGCTAGCGCCACATCACGTGACGCTTACTTCTCAGGGCTCTCCAACCAAATTGCCAAAGAACAACACAGTCTTGTCAGTCACTCAAATCCGATTGTTGCCAATCGGCCGAGAATTTGCCAAGCTGCCCTCCGGTGCTCAAACGCTGGGTTCGGCACTCGGGTCCACCGCAAAACAAAATCGACGACAGTTCAATCAGGAACTTGCCCCGGCTTGAACGGCCGTCGCTGTGTTGCGAGTGAGAGTGCAGTATATCGGCGGCGGGCAGAGTGTCAATTGAGTCGATGAAGATTTTTCATGTTTTTTGTTTCGATTCCCTCAGATCGCCTCCAGGGGCCCCTGCCGGGCCCTCCTGTTCCTCCCCCACATGCACCGCCAGCCACACCGTCGGCCGCCCCAGCTCCGTCCACTCCACCCGGTGCCGGCAGCCCGCTGGCAGCCACAGCCAATCCCCCGGCCCCAACTCCCTCACGTCCTCCCCCTCGCACCGCACCCCCGCCCCCCCCCTGCACCACCCGCACCCATTCGTCCCAAGCCTGGTCGTACCAGAACCCCTCCGTTGAGTACTGCCCCCACGAGACAATCCGCTCGATTCGAGCCCCGGCCGCCGTCAGCAGCGTCTCGAACCGTTCGGCCCCCTCTCCACTCCCCAACCCCACCAGCAGATTTCCCGCCTGTGCCGTCATGTGCCACCTGTTCCCGCCATTTGAGTGTGTCCTTGGGGTTATTTTGCTCCTGGTGACAAGCACACATCGCCGTCTCCCAACCGTAGCCCAACCCGGTCACCAAACCCGCCGCAGGCGGACTCCAGCCGCTTCCCCGGCCATTCTACCTCGTCGGACAGCGACTCCCTTGGCCCCCATCGCCCGGCCCCCCTGGCCAACGGGCTGGTGAATGACTTCCGACTGGCTTACGATCCAACTCGACGTGCTTTCTCTCTGATGTTTCCGCCTCCTCCTCCCGCCAGTCATGCCTGAAGCACTCGTCTATCTGAATGGCCAGTTCGTTCCCGCCTCGCAGGCCCACATCGCCATCTTCGACGCCGGGATCGTCCTGGGGGCGACCGTCACCGAGATGACGCGCACCTTTCGGCACCAGCCCTATCGCCTCGAAGAGCATGCCGCCCGGCTGTTTCGATCGCTCAAGTACACCCGGATGGACACTGGCCTGACCGCCGCCGATCTCGTCCGCATCTCCCGCGAACTCATCGACCACAACACCCGACTGATTCATCCCGACGATGAACTGGGCCTCGTGCACTTTGTGACCGCAGGCGAATTCGCCGCCTACGCCGGCTCGGCCGGCCGCTCGGCCCGCATGAAGCCAACGGTCTGCGCCCACACGTTCCCCATGCCGTTCGAGTTCTGGTCGAAGAAGATGGCCGAAGGAGCGCACGTCGTCACACCGTCGATCCGCCACGTCCCGCCGCAGTGCTACGATCCCAAAATGAAGTATCGCAGCCGCATGCACTATTACCTCGCCGACAAAGAGACTCAGTTGGTCGATCCCGACGGCGTCTCGCTGCTGCTCGACCTGCAGGGGAACGTGACCGAGACCAGTGGCGCGAACTTCCTGATCGTCGACCGGGGGACCATTGTCTCTCCCACCACCGTCAACATTCTGCCCGGGGTCAGCCGGGGGGTGGTGATCGAGTTGGCCCACAAACTCGGCATCCCTTACGCCGAACGCGACCTGCAGGTGCACTCGGTGATGAATGCCGACGAAGCCTTCCTCGCCAGCACCCCGTTCTGTCTCTGCCCGGCCACCCGCATCAATGGCGTGGCGATTGGCGACGGGCAGATTGGCCCGGTCTACCGCCGGCTGTTGGCCGCCTGGAGTGAAGAAGTGGGCCTGTCGATTGACGATCAGGTCTTCGATTGCGCACGGCGCCGCACCGCGCCGGCGGCCGCCTAAGCAGCAGAGGATCGCCAGCGCCGACTCGACGTGTGGAGATCGTCGCGCGGCTGACGCGCGAGGCGGAGTCGCAGGCTGGTCTCTGTGGCGTGCCATTTCGCCCACCGAACCGAACGCTGCTGAGACGTGTCCTACCGCGACGCGACGGTTCCGCAGAGCGTTGTTCCGCGCTGCCGGGGCCGATTCCCGGGTTTCCGCGAAATTCCCCCCTCGAATTCATCCACCTCCCGTGGATAGAATACGTTTCTGCTCATTCACACAGGAGGCCTGTCGCAGGTTGTCTGA
>JBKCTR010000543.1:0-10723 GCA_046318755.1 Planctomycetaceae bacterium | reverse complement strand
GATGGTGCCGGAGCAGCCGCCGACCAGACTGAGGCGAAGGAACCGATCGATTGGAAGAAGGTTCCCGAAGGACGGATGCGGCAATTGCGGAAGACCCGCCGGGTGATGGGAACCAACCGCGACGCGATGGCCTTCCTGGAGGGAAGCGTGCTGCATGCCGAGGGTCGGATCGACGAAGCCCTGGCCCGCATGGGCGAGGCTTTGGGGGTGCAGTTGCGCAACCGGCCGTCGCTGCTGCTCAAGATGGGTGAGATCGAGCTGAACCGCCGACACTGGGATGCGGCGGCCGGACATTACCGGGCGGCGTTGGAACTCGACCCGTTGAGTGCCGGGGCCCACCTGGGACTGGCCCGCGTGGCCAGTCACCGGGGAGACTGGCAGACCGCCGCCCGCGAGGCCCAGACGTGCATTGGGCAGTTCTTCCACAATCCCCGGGCCCACTACCTGGTGGGAACCGCCCTCGGCCGTCTGGGAAAGACCACAGACGCGATCGAATCGCTGAAGCAGGCGTTGACGATTTCGCCGTTGTATTCCTCGGCCCATCGGGAGCTGTCGCGGCAGTATCGGAAGGCGGGACAAGCCGAACTGGCGGCCCGGCATCGCGAGCTGGCGCGGGAGGCCCGGCGGTGGCAGACGGTCACTCCCGCGGCCCTGGCCGATCAGGGGGTGCATCCGCAGGAAGTGCGGGAGGTGTTCGAGGCGAACGAGTTGCCTGGCGGAGCCAAGCCAGGCAAAGTGAATCTGCCGCCGCGCGACCAGACCGTGATGGTGGTGACGGGTCTGCCGCGGTCGGGAACGTCGATGATGATGCAGATGCTGCAGGCGGGGGGGATCCCGGTCTTCGTCGACGAGCATCGGCCAGCCGACGAGAGCAATCCGCGGGGTTACCTCGAGCACGAGCGGGCGCGGAAGCTGGCGACCGACCAGAAGTGGCTGGGAGAGGCGCAGGGGCAGGCGGTGAAGATCGTGGCCCAGCTCTTGCCGCACCTGCCGCAAAACCACAAATACCGGCTGGTGATGATGCACCGCCCGCTGCAGGAGATCATTTCGTCGCAGAAGAAGCTGCTGGCACGACTGGGCAAAGAGGGAGGACAGATCGCCGACGAAGCACTGCAGAAGACCTACCGCCAGCAAGTGCGGCAGGTGCGGGCACTGCTCAGCCATTACCAGCAGAAGGGGGTGCTGGATGTGATGGACGTCAAGTACCACGATGTGTTGCGAGACCCGCAGGGAGTGGCCCGCGAACTGGCCGCCTTCCTGGGAGAGGGCTTCGACGCCGACAAGGCGGCCTGGGCGGTCGATCCGACGCTGAGGCACGAAAAGAGCTGACGTGGAACAGGCTTGTCAGCCTGTGAGTGGAGATGGGGAACGTATTGGCGGATGCGCTGTGGGACCAACAGACCTGGAGGTCTGTCGCCACGTTCGCCGATCCGAGCCATCCACTATTTCGCCGAAACCACGCCGATGTCCTCATTCCAGAGGTCGGGGCGGTCGTGGATGAACTTGGTCATCAGGGCGACGCAGCGCGGGTCTTGGACGACGGTCAGTTCGACTCCCCGGCTGCGCAGCAGAGCTTCCTCCCCCAGGAAGGTCTGGTTTTCGCCAATCACCACCCGCGGAATGCGGTAGAGCAGAATCGCTCCCGTGCACATCGGACAGGGAGAGAGCGTGGTGTAGAGGGTGCACTCGGCGTAGACCGACGCCGGTTGTCGGCCGGCGTTCTCGAGGGCGTCCATTTCACCGTGCAGGATCGCGCTTCCCTGTTGCACCCGCCGGTTGTGTCCGCGGCCGAGGATCTGGCTCTGGTGGACCAGTACCGAGCCGATGGGGATGCCCCCCTCGGCCAATCCCTGTTCCGCCTCGGCAATCGCCGCCGCCAAAAACTCGTCCATGGGAAATCCTTTCAGGAATCTGCTGCACGACACTGGGCTTTCAGACAACAGAGGCTGCGTGAACGCCGCTGCTGCATCGCCTTGTGTGGAATTGTACCCGTTGAAGACCTGCGGTGGGTTCCCAGTTGTACGAGAGAGTTTCGACCTGTCGGTCCGTGGAGTTCGCGGGTGACCGGCTGCCGAGTGCTGAATGACTCGACGCGGCGATTTCGGGGGAAGTTCGAACTGCCGGGACAGGGGGTGCGACAAGTTGAAAACTCGTCGTACGGAAAGGGGACACCGGCAGGCCGATTTTAGAACAGCGGCACCAGTGGTTGGCCTTCGGTCAGTTTGAGGGGCCGGTCGGTGCGGTCGCGGACTTCCAGGTCGGGGGGAACGCCGAGGGCGTGGTACATCGTCGCGGCGATATCGGCGGGGTAGGTCGACCCTTCGGCGGGCTAGCCTCCCTGCGAATCGGACCGGCCGTAGTGTTGCCCCACGCGGATGCCCCCCCCCGCGAACACCGCGCTGCCGCACCAAGGCCAATGCTCGCGGCCCGCGTTCCCGGGGGTGATCTGCGGCCGACGCCCAAATTCCCCCACCCACACCAGCAGCGTCTCATCGAGCATGTGCCGGTCTTCGAGGTCTTGCAGCAGGGCCGAGAAACCAGCATCGGCGGGGGGCATGAGGTCGCGTTTGAGGCGGTTGAAGTTGTCGCCGTGGGTGTCCCAGAAATTCGCCCCATCCTGGTGCCAATTGACACACACGAAGGTGACACCCGCCTCGACCAGCCGGCGGGCCAGCAGCAGGCATTGCCCGTGGATGTGCCGTCCGTACCGGGTGCGGGTTTCGGGGGTCTCGCGGGAGAGATCGAATGCCTGCTCGACTTGGGGAGCGGTCAGCATCTCGAAGGCCCGCTGCTGCATGCCGCCAAATGCGCCCGGCTCGGTGTGATCGAGGCTGGCCAGCAGCGACTCGCGCGAGCGCAGCCGGGCTCCGGGGATCCCGTCGATCCCCCGCAGCCCCGAGACCTGCCAGTTGGGATGATTGGGATCTCCCGTGACGAGGAACGGATCGACCGCCGCACCAAACCAGCCCGCATGCTGACCAGGAGCGGTTCCTCCCGGAGCGGCCGGGTGATTCACCATCCAGGGCATCGTGACCGACTGCGGCAGCAGTCCCTCGCTGGGACGAAGCCGGGCGAGAGCCGCACCGATCTGGGGGGAGTCTTTCCGCGAGGGGGAGATCGCGTCGGATTTGACCTGCACGGCATGACGGCCGGTCAGCAGGTGATGCACGCTCGACAGGTGGGCCGGGTCGTCATGGGTGACCGACCGCACAATCGCCAGGTGCTCGGCCCGCTGCGCGAGTTTGGGGAAATGCTCCGACACCTGGATCCCGGGGACGGTGGTGGCGATGGGCTGGAACTCTCCGCGAATCTCGGCGGGGGCGTTCGGCTTGAGGTCCCAGGTATCGAGGTGCGAGGGACCGCCCCAGATAAACATCAGGATGCAGGCCTTGGCCTTCCCAAACCCGCTGCCGCTGCCAAATTGGGAATTCGCCGGAATCGACACGCCGCCATTCGCCCAGGCCCGCGCCGGGGTCACCAGGGGAGCGGCCGTTCCCAACATTCCCAACTCCAGCAGCGAGCGGCGCGACAGCAGCGGCTGCAGTTGCCGCAACTCTCTGCAGTGGGGGGTGGGCATGTGGTGATCCTTCACGCAGGGAGGAAGAGGAGGGGCTGGGGAGGGCTGGCGATGGTGGCCGGCCGGGAGGGACGCATCGTCCGGATTTTATCTGATTCGGCGTGGGGGGGGCAAATGCCTGCGGGTTGCGGTTCCGGGAAGGTGCAATTAGCATTTTCGGTATGAGCACACAGCCTTGGTACCACGAAGGTCTGCGGTTTACCTGCACGCAGTGCGGCAATTGCTGCACGGGGTCTGAAGGATACGTCTGGGTCGATGACGACGAGATCCGGCAGATTGCCGAGGTCTTGGGGGTCGACGAAGGGACGGTGCGGGTCGAGCACACCCGCCGGTTGGGCAAGAGGGTCAGCCTGAAGGAATTCGCCAACGGCGACTGTGTCTATTTCGATCCGCAGACGCGGGGCTGCAAGGTGTACACCGCCCGGCCGAAACAGTGCCGTACGTGGCCTTTCTGGAACTCGAACCTGGCGAACCCCCGGGCCTGGAAGCAGACGGTGGCGATTTGCCCCGGTTCGGGCGAGGGGCGGCTGTATCAACTGGACGAGATTCAGGCCCAGGCGGCCGTGATTGATCTCTAGGCCATGGCTGCCGATCAGGTCGAGGCTAGAGGCGATGGCCCCGAGGAACCGCGTGCTGGCGGTGTGGCGGCAGTGAGGGCCCAGTTGCCGGTCCTTTATGAAGAGTTGGGTCGGGAGATTGCAGCGGCGGCTCCGGTGTGTGATTTGAGCGGGCGATGTTGTCGCTTCCGGGAATATGGGCACACCCTGTTTTTGTCGCGTGCCGAGGCGCAACTCTTGTTCCAGCAGCCCTTTGCGGCCGACGCCCCAATCGACGACAGCGGCTGTCCGTACCAGGTGGGGGCGTTGTGTACCGCCCGGGAGCGGCGTCCCCTGGGGTGTCGGGTGTACTATTGTGATCCTCAGTATGCTGGGGTGGGGGAGCAGCTTTCTGAGCGTTACCTCAAGCGGCTTAAGGACTTGCACGATGAGCACCAGGCGGGATGGGACTATCGGCCGCTGGTGATGTTTCTGCGTGAGGAAAAAAATTCCGGTCGCACCGATTCTGCTGAAGTTCCCGAAGAGCGCTAGCCGATACCTTCTGTCAGCCGGTCGTTCACAGACTGTTTGCCGGGGGGAGTTCCCTGCGGCAAAACGGAGGGTGGAGGGCCAGGCTCTCGTCGCGAGAAGGTTTGTCTCGGGTTGACTTTATGTCGATTTCGGCATTACAGTCGACGGGACGCTGGACCCGTTCTTCGGACCGGCGACACCTCTCGCGGGGAGATTCGAGTCGTGACCAAGAAAGAGATCGTCAAGGCGATTTCCGATGAGATCGGAATGACCCAGCTCAAGACGAAAGAGATCGTTCAGAAGACGTTCGACGCGATCGTGAAAACCCTGATCGCGGACAAGCGGATTGAGCTGCGGAACTTTGGCGTGTTCGAGGTCAAGAGACGAGCGGCCCGGAAGGCGCGGAATCCCCGCACCGGGGCGAAAGTCTTTGTCCCCGAGAAGTTTGTCGTCACCTTCAAGCCTGGCAAGGAGATGGAAGAAAAGGTGCGGCAGTTGGAAGAGGCCGCGGCCGCCGAGGCCCTGGCCCTTCTGGCCCAAGCCGATTCTTCCTCCAAGCACTCGCCCCCCTCGACCGATTCGCGTCCCTGACGCGGCGTCGGCTCGCCTGCCTCCCGTCTCTTCAAGCCGTTCTGGCTGCCTGCTTTACGTCCGATTTCGCCGCGTTGGCCCAATGCCTGGTTGCAGGTGTGGCGGCTGGTTCGGCGAGGGTGTGTTCCGTACGCTCTGCTCGTGCGGCTCGCTCCCCGTCTGGCTACTCATGGAGGAGTCCCATGCGGAAGTTCATTCTCTGCACACTGTTGGCCGCCACCGCCCTGATCAACTCGGGCTGCGTCGTTCCCATCTTCTCGTCGGAGCGGGATCGCCGGGCTCGGCAGTTGATCTACACCTCCGAAAACTTCCGGCAGATTCTCGACATCTGGGAACGGTTCTGGTTCCTGGATCAGCCGGACTTCGAGACTCCCTACCGGACCCACGGCGGCGTGATCTAACGCCGGTCTGGGGCCAGTGTGGGTTGGGTGTCGGCGATTGCCGCCAGCCCGCTCACGGCGTAGGATGCCTCGCGCTAAGCTGTTCCGTTCGGGAACCGGCGGTGCGTGGAGGAAACACGATCGCGGTCCCGGCTGATGCTGGATCTCTTCGTGCCGCACCTCGCTGTTGAGCTCAATCGCCTGCACCTGGCGAACCCCATCCTGGTGGCTTCGGGAACATTCGGATACGCCCGCGAGATGGCGGCGTTTGTTCCGTTCGCCCGCCTGGGGGGGATCGTTCCCAAGACCATCACGCTGCATCCGCGCAAGGGGAATCCCCCCCCGCGGACAGTGGAGACCGCCTCGGGTCTGTTGAATTCCATCGGGCTCGACAATGACGGGCTCGAGGTCTTCCTCTCGAAGCACCTGGACTACCTGCTGGGTCTGGGAACGTCGGTCATTGCCAATATTGCCGCCCACGACCGCGACGAGTTTCTGCAGATGGCAGAGCGTCTGGGGACTGTCGCGGGGCTGGCGGGTCTGGAATTGAATATCTCTTGCCCGAATGTCTCGGGAGGGGTCGACTTTGGTGTCGACCCCGAGCGCACCCGCGATATTGTCGCCGGAGTGCGAGGGGTCTGCGGTCTGCCCATCGTGGCGAAGCTGACTCCCAACGTCACCAATATCGTGTCGATCGCCCAGGCGGCCGCTGAGGGAGGGGCCGATGCCGTGACCCTCACCAACACCCTGCAGGGGATGGCCATCAATTGGCGGAAGCGGGCCCCCATTCTGGGGAATGTGCTGGGAGGGTTGTCGGGGCCTGCCATCAAGCCGGTGGTGCTGCGGATGGTCTTTCAGGTGGCCCAGAAGCTGCCCCACCTGCCGATCATCGCGGTGGGGGGAATTGGAACTCTCGACGACGTCTTGGAATTCCTCGTGGCGGGGGCCTCGGCGGTGCAGATTGGCACGGCCAACTTCTACAACCCCACCCTGGCGGGACGTCTGGTCGACGATCTCGACGCGGCCCTCGCGGCGGAAGGGCTGTCGCGGGTGCAGGAATTGATTGGCAGTTTGCGATTGCCCCAGCGTTGAGCCTCTTCCGGAATCGACGCAGGCCGGCGCGGGATTGTCGGGAACAGTCGCCAGGAAGATCTGTTAGGAACGGGCGGCACCGCACAGAGCCTTGGGGCTTGTGGGAAATCGCCACCGCGATCTCCGCGTGGCAGCGAGATCTTTCCCACCCGTTCTGATCGGACGGAACGACAGTCTTGGAAGCGGGCGGTTCGGGTATTGCAGTCGCACCGACTCAGCTATCATCTAGACTCAATTGAGAGAGACTGTGGAGCGGCGGGAGGGATTCCGATCGCACCACCTGTGCACGATTCGCCCCGCGATCATGCGCGGGACCGCTGTCTCCAACCCCTGTGGAGTGTTCCATGCGTTCCCGCTCGTCGTTGCATCAGATTGGTTTCTGGCACGGTGCCGGCTTTCTGCTGACCCTGTTGTGGGTGATGGCGGCACCGGCTCAGCAGTCGTTCAAAGATCTGCTGCAGAAGGGGAACAACGCCGGGGACCGTCCCGCGCGGGCCGCGAAGAAAGCACCGGCCGATGTCAAGGTGGAGTTGGTGCGGGGGGCGAAAGCCGGCACCGTCGACCTGGTGATCTCGGTCGCGACTCCTCCCGACGCCTGGATCTACGCCATCAACCCGGTCTCGGGACCCGACACAACCGTCAAGTACACCCAACTCGAAGGGCTGGAACAGGCCGCTCCCGCCTTCAGTGCCGACCGGGAATCGAAGATCGAAAATGTCCCCGAGTTTGCCGTGGGGGGTGAGTCGGGCGATGTCGAAAAGTTTGTGGGGGGGGTCGTCTGGACGCAGACGTTGCGCGTGTTGCCACAGGCGACCCGCGTCGCAGTGACGGGTCAGCTCAGCTACCAGGTTTGCGATGACGCGAACTGCAAGTTTGGGAAAACCCCGATCGAGGTGGCTCTCGATTTGCCCGATGCGGGGCCTTCGGCCGGGATCTCCGGAGGGGCTGTGGTCGAGCCGCAGGGGTTGCTGGCTGCCGGCCCGTTGTCTCTGCCGGCGGCCCAACAGCCCAGTCAGAAATTCGAGCAGCTCTCGGGACCGCGCGGGGGGACGCAGGTGGCGGTCACCAGTTGGCGCGTGGGGGTTGACCGCGGGCAGGTGCAGCCGGGCGATCGGGTGAAGGTGCTGGTGGGAGTCGAGTTGGCTCCCGAGTGGCACATCTACGCGTTTGACCAGGGTTTGTTGCCCGATGATTCGGGACCAAACCGCACCGTGATTGAACTGAGTGACCTGGCGGGGCTGACGGCGGTCGATCCGCAATTCTATGGACCCGCTCCGCATGCAGCGGCCAGCGCCCAATATGAGGGGCTGACCGAAAAGACCTGGGAGGGGAAAGCGACCTTCGAACGGGAGTTGGAAGTTCCAACGACGGCCGCCGCGGGACCTCTGGTGGTGAAGGGGACCGCCGCCTGGCAGGCCTGCAACGCCGAAATCTGCAAGTGGGCCGGGTTCGAGTTTGAGATTCCGCTGGAGGTTGTGGGGGCGGATGCCGAACCGCAGGCGGCCCCCGCGCTGGGGCAAATTCGACAGCCGCTGAAAATGTCGCAGGCCCAGAATGCGATTGCCGCCGCCCCCGTGGTGGCTCAATCGGTGCGGGCGGCACCGGGCGCAGTGGAACCCGCGGTGATGAAGCCGGCACAAGAGCCCCAGGCCCCGGCCGTGGTGCAGGAGGGACCTCGGAACGGCGCTGCGGCGCCGGGAGATGCCGCAAGGGGCGACGGACCGCGGGGGGCGGGGGCCCCGGGGGCCGAGTCGAACGCCGGTCGCGGTGTCGACAAGTCGCAGGGTCTGCCGTTGTTTCTGGGGGCTGCGGTGCTGGCGGGTTTCGCCTCGCTGCTGACGCCGTGTGTCGTCCCCCTGGTGCCGATCACCGTCAGTTTTTTCCAGAAGCAGAGCGAGCAGAAAAATCACCGGCCCGTGGTGATGGCGCTGGTCTACTGCCTGGGAATCGTGGCGACCTTCACGGTGCTGGGGCTGGTGATGAGCATGTTGTTTGGCGCCGCCTCGTTGAACACTCTGGCGAACAACCCGTGGCTGAACCTGTTTATCGCCGCGGTGATGATCTTCTTCGGCTTCAACCTGCTGGGATTGTTTGAAATCACCATTCCCAACTGGCTGCTGGCGTACTCGTCGGGGCAGGAGTCTCGGGGAGGTTTCGTGGGGGTTTTGTTCATGGCCCTCACGTTCACGCTGACCTCGTTCACCTGCACGTTCGCGTTTGTGGGAGGGCTGTTGGGGATGGCGGCCAGCGGCGACCGGTTGTGGCCGTTGCTGGGGCTGTTGGCGTTCTCGGCCGCCTTCTCTTTGCCGTTCTTTTTCCTCGCCCTGTTCCCCAGCTGGCTCAAGAAACTGCCGCGCGCCGGCGGCTGGATGAACACCATCAAGGTGATCATGGGGCTGCTGGAGATTGGGGCCGCGTTCAAGTTTTTGTCGGTGGCCGACTGGGCGTGGAATCCCAAGCCGATGGTCTTCGACTACGAACTGGTGATCTCGGCCTGGCTGGTGATTTCGCTGACCGCCACGATGTACCTGCTGGGTCTGTTCCGACTGCCGCACGACATGGAGACCGACCATGTGGGGGTGTTGCGGTTGTTTTCGGCGATGAGTTTTCTGGGACTGGCCGCGTACCTCGCGGTGGGGCTGTATGGCGGACGCAAGCCGGATGGCAAAGTCTGGGAACTGGTCTCGGCCTTCGCCCCGCCCCGGTTTGAGTCGGAAGTACAGCAGGAGGGAGAACTGGGGCCCGCTCAGAAGCATGGCGAATTGCTGTATGCCCTCGACTACGTGAAGGCGCTCGAATACGCGCGGAAGAACCGGAAGCCGGTCTTTCTGGAGTTCACGGGGGTCAACTGCGTGAACTGCCGCAAGATGGAGCAGGGGCCGCTGTCGAGCCCCGAGGTGATCGCCCGGCTGAAGGACTTTGTGTGTGTGCAGTTGTGGTGCGACCAGGTTCCGGGTGTGGCGGATCAAGTCGAGCGGGCGCGGCTGCTGAAGCAAAACGTCGAGTTGCAGGAGGGCTGGTTTGAAGACACCACGCTGCCGGCTTATGTGGTGGTTCCTCCACAGCCCGACCTGTTGAAGGGACCACCTGGTGCGGGCATTCTGGCCGAGAAGCTGGGTTATGATCCCAACCCCACCCAGTTCGCGAATTTCCTCAGCGAGGGGTTGAGCGCCTTCCAGAAGGAACAGGGGAAGACGCTGATCGGGCAGGCCGAGTAGCCTCACCCGACACATTGACAGCCCCGACCGCCCCCCCGAAACTGACCGCGACACGAGCGGGATGATTGGTTCCTGGGGAGTGGTTGCGATGAGCGTGTGGCGACGGCGGTGGTGGGGACGGTTGCGGGCCTGTCTGCTGACACGGGTCTGTCTGCTGACACGGGTCTGTCTGCTGACAATGGGGGGCCTGGGGCTGCTTTGGGGATGCGATGGCCAGACGGCGGCGCGGGGGGCGGAACCGTTGCTTGGGACCGCACCGCTCGAGCTCTCGGGAGACCTCTCGTTGGAGGTGGTCGACCGGGTTGATCGGTGGTTTCTGGCCGAGACCTCCCGGCATCAACACGAGCTCGCCCAGCACGCGCCCCGGACACCCGCCGAGAGAGAGCGGTTGAAGGACCGGCTGCGACGCATTCTGGGGCTGAACAAAGATCCGCAACTGGCCCCGCGAGACTTCGAGCTGGTCGGAACGATCCAGACACCGGCTGTGGTGGCGGGGAATGACCGGGTGCGGATTGTGGCGATTCGTTGGCCGGTGCTCGAAGGGGTCGAGGGAGAGGGCTTGCTGCTGGAGCCCCAGGGGGCGGTGGTGGCGAACGTGATCGCTCTGTCCGACGCCGACCAGTCTCCCGAGCAGATCGCGGGGGTGGGGACGGACGAGGCCGAGTTGCCCTTCGCGTGGGCCCGCCAGTTGGCCGAGCGCGGTTGCCGGGTGGTCATTCCCACTCTGCTCGACCGCCGCAACGACTTTGCGGGCAATCCGCGTGTGGCGCAGACGAATCAATCGCATCGGGAATGGGT
>JBKCTR010000542.1:0-4406 GCA_046318755.1 Planctomycetaceae bacterium | reverse complement strand
CCGGCTGATGTAGGGAATCTTGTTCAGAATGGGCACGCCGGCCATCACCCGGCCTTCCCGCAGCCGCTTCACGCCACCCAGCAGGATGGTGCCGCCGTCGGGGACGCTGACAGTCGTCTGGACTTGGGTGAAGCCGAAGATGGGCTGTTGCACGGTCACCGCGGCACCACCGCCGCCCTGCTGACCCTGCTGACCCTGCTGGCCCTGTTGACCACCGAGGCCACCCTGGCCACCGCCGAGGCCACCTTGGCCGCCACCTTGGCCGCCGCCCAGACCGCCGATGCCGCCGAAGCCGCCGCCGAAGCCGCCGCCACCCTGGCCACCGCCGCCGAAGCCGCCGCCACCCAGGCCGCCACCACCGCCAAGGCCACCCTGGCCACCGGCCTGGCCTCCCCCGGCCCCACCGCCACCCAGGAACGAGAACGGTTCCCCGGGATCGACCACACTGAACCGTGGAGCCAAACTCAGCCGCACATACCGCCGGTCGGCCGAAATCACCGCCAGCACCGTCAGGCTGATGCCGTCGGGCAGGGTCTGAATGATCGGCTGGTAACCGACCGAGCCGAAGCCCACGATCGGCTGCTGGCCAATCACATAGGGCCGTTGGGTCTGGTCCGAGACCTGGGCAATCTGTCCGTTGAACAACGTCACCTTCGGGGCGAACAGCAGGTTCGACCGGCGGTCCCCCTGGGCGGCGTTGATCATGAAGAAGGTTTCGATGACTCTCAGCACCGCCAGACCCACGCTCAGCCCCGCATCGGCCGCAAACCCGCCGAACTGCGGCACACCGATCGGGAACGAACCCTGGCGGAAGGGAATGTCAAGATCCTGAGTAAACTGTCCCTGCGGCGTCAGACCCACGATCGACCCATACCGGCCGTACCGGTCGCGGTTGATCAGGTCACGCTGCGGACCGGGGTTGAACGGGAGGCTGCCACCCCCCGCCTGGCCCGCCTGTCCCTGCTGTCCCTGCTGACCTTGCTGGCCACCCTGACCCTGGGCGCCCTGCTGGGTTCCCGCGATCGAGGTGCCAATGCCGTAGGGGGGCAGGGGCGAGCCAAACGCGTTGGGCAGCACCCCATTGCCAACGTTGTCCTGCAGGTTGAAGTCGAAGTCGATCCCGATCCGTTCGAAGAAGTTGTCGCTCACGGTAATGAACCGCACCTCGACGGTCACCTGCAGATCCTGCAGCCGACGCAACTGCTTCAGCAGGTCGCCAATCTCCTCATGCACTGCCTGCGTCTGGCGGATCACCAGGCTAAGGGTGGTATTGAAGGGACGCATCGACCCCACGCCCCCCAGGGCTTCCCAGGTGCTGGGAGCCACCGTGGACTGAATCAGGTCCATCAATTCGGTGAAGTCGGCCACCTGGGCCCCACCCTTCCCCGAATCGCCATCCTTACCGGGAAGTCCGGGGAACGAACCCTCGGCACCATTGTCGATCTGGGCAAACGCCTGACCCCCCTTGCGCGACCGGTTCGCAGTTGTGAAGCCCGAGATGGGCGTTCCAAACCCGCCGGGGCTCAACTGGTTGGGATTCGCGTTTCGGAAGTGGTCCGGGGCGTTGTAGTTCTTGACTGCCACCACCAGGTCCGCCACCGAGTAGGTCCGCGTCTGCAGATCTCCCTGCTGACGCGTCCGGCTGGTGATCTTCAAGACGTCATCCCCCACCGTCCACGCCAGGTGCAGCGGCTCGAGAATGAACTTCAGGGCGGTCTTCAGCTTCACCCCGTCGAGGTCAATCGTGACGGGCGTACTGGGGGTCACCCCCTCTTCGTCCAGGCCGGCGGGATCCAGCAGAATGTTCACATCCGCGAACTGCTGCAGGAATTTGACCACCTCGATGAGAGGCTTGTCGGTGAAGTGCAGCGAGATGTCTTTCTGCAGACTCTCCTGGATCTTCTTCTCTTCCTGAGACGGCTCGTAGTTGCTGGGGTTGTCTTTGTACTTGGCCCGCCGTTCCGACAGGGCCCGCCAGGTCTTGGCGCTCGGCATCGCAATGTCGGGAGTGAACGGGTTCTTGGCGATCGTCTCTTCGACATCGTCCATCTGTTTCCCGAATTCCTCCTCCTTGCGCTCCTTCAGCCACGAATTGAAATGATTCCGGGCCGCCAGCCGCGACTTCACAACCATCAGCTCGGCCACTTCATCGCCAGGCTTGAGCTGCTGGGCCTGCTTGGCCACCACCTCGGCCTCTTCAAACCGCTTCTCGCGAATCAACTGGTTGAACTCGTCCACCTTCTCGGCGAACTCCTTCTCGACCATCGTCTTGACCCCCCGCTCGCGGCGGATGGCCGACATCACTTCTTCATTCCGCTTTTCGAGGTCCCGCCCCGGCTCGGTGATCTTCTTCGCGTACTCGATTCCCTGCCGTGAACTCGCCAGACCCTTCAACAGGCCCGCAGCCACCTGGGTTTCGAGTCCCGCCGCCTGCACCTTGGCTTCGGCGTCGTCCAGCACCTTGAGCGCCCCCTCGGGGTCGGTCTGGGCCAGTTTCTCAGCCTTGTACCGGGCATTGCGCACTTCGGTCTTCAGCTTGGTCATCTCGGCTTCATGCCGCTCGACCACCGCGGTGGCCGGGTCGGCCTCGCCGTCGCCCGTACCCGACTCGCCTGTGCCCGACTCGCCCGAGACAAGCTGGATCTTCTTCTTGTTGTTTCCCTGCGAACGGGTCTTGCTGGCCGCGTAGGTCGACAGGAACTCCCGGATCTCGGTCTTCTGACGGGCGTTCAGGGGCTGCCCCGAACGGTAAGCCCGCAGGTAGAGCGAGTACGCTTCGTCCTTGTCTCCCGCACGCAACGCCTCCTTACCCTGGCGATACAGCTCGTCGGCTGTCAGCGTGGTCGGGCTCTCCGATCCGGCACCGAAGGATGGAGCTTCGCTCCCCTCCGCCGGGTCGCTCCCGTCAGCGGCCACCGGCTCGTCCTCCAGGGAGGACTCCTCGGCCAGAGCCTCGTCTTCGGTCGACTCTTCAGAGAGTGACTCGTCGGCACTCTCGTCGTCCGCCACCGCGTTCGCCGCGGTCTTGCTGGCGATCTGCGTGAGGATCAGCTTGGCGTCACTCAGCACGCTGGCTGAAACGTCTTCGATCTCGCCGACCCGCTCCGCCATTTCGCGAGCGTGCTCGAGATCGCCCGCCTTGTAGGCCACACGGGCCTCCGCCAGCAGCTCGAGGGCTTCGTGGTCGGGATTGGGAGCCTCATCCCCTTCCTCCGCCTCGGCCCGGGCCGCTGGTTTCGGGGTCCCCTTTGGGGGGGCAGCCTCCTCCCCCGCCAGGCTCAGCCCGGGAGCCGCCGCACAGACGACTCCCGCCCAAGCCAGGATTTCATAGAGACGGCGCAACATCGTGTTCCTCCCGGGAACGCAGGGAAGCATGTCTGGCTCGCATAGCGGTCGAAATCGCTCGGCCGACGGGAACATAGAAACCTCGACTCTGAAACCGGGTGAGGGGATGGGGATGATCGGTGTTGGAGTGGTGATCAGACGGAGAACCACCGTTTCCCACGCCCGGATGCACCGGTCAGACCGGTGACCAAGGACGGCAATGAGGGATGCCGGTGACCTGGAAAGGAGAGGAGTGCCTGGATGGGACTGGGGGAAATGAGGAGAGGGGCGGTAGATACTTTGTATTCCGAAAGAGAGTCAATACGTTTTGTTGTCAAAAGATCCTGTTTTTTTACGTTTTTACAACGTGTTTCCACCGGGATCGCAGCGTCCAGTGGAAGTCCCGGCAGAGCGGGAAGACTGCGCTTGTTGCCAGACTGCCCCGTTTGCCATCTCTCGTCGAACCGCCCCTCTCGCGGCCTTCCCTCCCCCCTTCCGTCCGTCCCTAAAGTGGGTTTCTCGGAAACTCTCCCGCCCGTTGACTCCACCGTCGGAGACGCCGGTCGGGAATGGTGAGTTCCTGGTGGTGTTTCCGGCGGGAGAATTCTCCCCGGCCTTCCCTCTGGCGGTGCCGGCGCACCCTTTCCTGATTGTGCTGGCATCGAGTGCGAAGCAGGTGGGGGACGAAAAGACGGCAGTGAGAAGACCGAGGCGACGGAAACGAGGCATCCTGCCAACAGATGCCGGGGAATTGCCCTCATGACTGGCCTTCAAAATGGAAACATGGTGAGAGGGGGATCGAACGAATGACTCGAACCAGGAGGACGATGGCTTGGCAGTCGAGGGAGCCGATCGGGACAAGAGCGACCAGAATTCCCCGGGAAATCCCGCGTGACAACGTTTGGTTTAATAGTGCGCGCAATTCCGAAACCTTCTGACGGGGGGAGGGAAACCTGGGGATCGGGGGGCCGGGGAGAGGGGCCTGCCGGGGGGCGGGCGGGACCGGCCCGGAGCCGGTGGGCGGACTTCGCCGCGCCGTCCAACACGACGGCGGGGGCCCGGCGGCGTTGTGGCACCGCTCT
>JBKCTR010000541.1:0-10593 GCA_046318755.1 Planctomycetaceae bacterium | reverse complement strand
AGGCCACCGCCAGCGCCCTTGCGAAGGTGTGGTAGTAGTCCTACAGCACCTGCTGCCCCAGACCCGGTTTCACGGCCAGGGTGTACTGTTCTTTCCGCCAGTCCATGGCGGCCTTCACCCGGGGATCGTCGGGGCCCACCCCGGCGTAAATCATGCTCTTGAGACCCGCGTAGGTCATGCTGGCGTACGAGCGCAAGCCGCCGTTGGCGTCGTTCCCCGCCTGGGAGTTGCCCCCGCCCGCAGGAGTGTAATAGAAGCCGCCATCGTTGATCTTCGACGCGAATTCGGTGGTATTGTGCTCGGACTCGAGGTTCTGGCAGCGGGACAGAAAAATCACCACCTTCTTCATCGACTCATCGGTCTCCGGGACTCCGGCCGCCTTCAGCGCCTCCAGCAAGAACGAGGTATTCGACAGATCGGGGCGCTCCGATCGGCCATATCCCCCCCCGCCATACCGGGGATCGTCGACCGACAGCCCCTCGGTCTCATCCCACTGCAATTTCTTCAGAAAATCGCGGGCGTTGGCAATCAGCGTGTCGTATTGGCCATCCCGATTGGCGGCGGCGAACGCCAGCAACGCCACCGACGTCTCGTAGTTGCTGACCTTGTTCTCCTTGGTGTACAGCCCGCCGTCGGGCTGCAGCGACAGTTTCAGGTAGCCCAGCGCTTTCTGGATCATCGGATCGGCGGGATCCAACCCCGAGTCCAGCAGCGACTTGGTGACAATTCCCGTGATGGCGGGACCAGGGTAATCGCTCCAATGTCCATCGTCGGCCTGGGTGGTGCGCAGAAATTCCGCCGCGGACTTCCGGGATGGGGCGAGTTTCCCCGCGGGCAGTCCCACAGGACCGGTCTGTTGGGCGGCCAGGGGGCTGGCCAGTCCCAACCCCAGCAGCAGGGCCAGCGTCAACCACGAACGGCTACGAATCACGGATGCACGCGACATCGAAAGAGCCTCACAGCGGGAACGGCGTCGACTGGCGGAGCGGAACTTCCCAGCTTCGACAGTATGGAAACGACCAGTCGCACCGCCGGAAGCGATTCTACCGGGCGAGTATCGCCTCGGCCAGCGGCGGGACCCGCGCTATAGAGGGTGGAACCGGGTGGTTCCGGCCGACGGTGCTTGTCTTTCACCCGGGGTTGCCTTAGCGTGAAGAGGGTCTTCAGGAAGGTACCCCCGGGGTGCCTGGCCTGCCTGGTCTCACCGCTGTCGCGATTTCTCCGATTCTCCCGATCCGCATGGCCAGCGCTCCCCTGCTGCGGATGACTGACATCAGCAAGCATTTTGGTGCCACCCGGGCTCTGGATGGCGTCTCGCTCGAGGTCCGTCCCGGGGAAGTGTTGGCCCTGCTGGGAGAGAATGGTGCCGGGAAGAGCACGCTGATGAAGATTCTCAGCGGGGCCCAACTTCCCGACTCGGGAGAGATGGAGCTGGAAGGGGTTCGGTACTGGCCCCGCAGCCCCGCGGCTGCCCGTCGCGCGGGCGTGGCGATGATCTACCAGGAACTCAATCTGGCGCCCCACCTGTCGGTGGAAGACAACATTATGCTGGGGCAGGAGGTCTCCTGGAACGGCTGGCTGCAACGCGGGCCACAGAGGACCCGTGTGCGGCGCGCTTTGGACCTGCTGGGGCATCCCGATCTGCGCCCCGAAACACCGGTGTGGCAGCTTTCGGTGGCGGCGCAGCAGTTGGTCGAGATTGCCCGGGCCCTGGTGATGGAGGCCCGGGTGATCGTCTTCGATGAACCGACCAGCTCCCTCACCCGGAAAGATGTCGAGCGACTTTTCCAGGTCATTCGCCGCCTGCGTGAGCGGGGAATTGGTGTGGTCTATATCAGCCACTTCCTCGAAGAAGTGCGTCAGATCTGCGACACCTACGCGGTACTTCGAGACGGCCGCAGCGTTGGTGCGGGCCCCCTCGCGGGTGTTACCGAATCGCAAATCGTCTCCCTGATGGTGGGGCGCAGTGTGGCGGAACTTTTCCCCCAGGTCCCACACACGCCGGGCGAGGTGCTGTTGGACGTGGAGCGGTTATCGGGAGTCCGCGCTCCTCACGAACTGTCGCTGCAGGTGCGGGCGGGTGAGATCCTGGGGATCACCGGGCTGGTGGGAGCGGGTCGAACCGAATTTCTGAGGTGCCTGTTCGGGCTCGACGCGGTCCGTTCGGGAGAGGTGACGCTGGCCGAGGTCTCCCTGCGGGCCTCCACGCGGGGAGCCATCCAGGCCGGGCTGGGCTATGTCTCCGAAGACCGCAAGGGAGAGGGACTGGCGCAACAGTTGTCGATTGTCGACAATCTGTCACTGACGCACCTGAAACCGTACTCCCGCTGGGGATTCCTGAATCTCCGCCGCCGCCGGGCCGCCGCCCGCCACTGGATGAACACCCTGCAGGTCAAGGCCCGCGACCCGGAGCAGCAGATCTCCGAACTCTCCGGGGGGAATCAGCAAAAGGTGGCTCTGGCCCGAATCCTCCATCAAAATGCCCGAGTGCTGCTGCTCGACGAGCCAACCCGGGGAATCGATGTGGGAACCAAGGCCGAGATCTACCGGCTGATGGGCCAGGCCGCCGCCGAAGGACGGGCCATTCTCTTCATCAGCTCGTACTTCACGGAACTGCTGGCGGTTTGTGACCGGATCGCCGTCATGTCGCGCGGTCGCCTGCAAGACATTCGGGCCGCCCGTCACTGGACAGAACACAGCATTCTGCAGGCCGCCATGGGCCTCGAGGACTCTTCCCAATGAACGACGCTTCCCCCTCCCGCGACACCATCCCCTCCCCCGACGAAGTTGAACTGCTGCCCGAGCCGCAGTTCGGGATCAGCCGCCTCTTGCGCTCGCTGCTGTCAGTGCTGGCGCCGTTCCTTGCGCTCACCCTGGTGTGGTTCGCGTTCTCCGCGCTCGACTACCGCCGCAGCGCCCGCCTCGATAAACCCGCCCAATTCAATACCCGGGCCAGCCTCCAAAAGGTCCTGCGCGATGCCTCCCAGGTTGGAGTCGCCGCGCTGGGCATGACCCTCATCATCATTGCGGGGGGAATCGACCTCTCGGCCGGTGCCGCGATGTCGCTCGCCGCCACCACCGCCGCCTGGTGCTTCCGCGACAGCCTCCCTGCTCCGGTGGGAATTGCCGCCGCCTTGCTGACGGGCTGCCTCGCGGGAGCGATCAACGGCACCCTCATCAGCGTCCTCCGACTGGTACCGTTCATCGTCACCCTGGCAACGATGACCATTTTTCACGGCGTGGGGCTGATCATCGCCAAAGACACCCCCATCCGTGCGTTTGGCAAGGTGCCCGATTGGATCATCAACCTGCAGCGCCCCTTCCCCAAGCCCGAATGGCTGCTGGTCCCCAGCGGGGTGGTGGTCCTGTTGCTGCTGGCACTGCTGGTGGCCATCCTGTTGCGGCTGACCGTGCTCGGACGGCATTTCGTCGCCTTGGGCTCCAACGAGGCCACCGCCCGACTGTGCGGAGTGAATGTCGAATTGACCCGCATCCTGGTCTACTCGATTGCCGGTTTACTGACCGGTGTGGCCGGACTGTTTCAGTTCGCCGTGCTGTCGGGTGAGGGAGACCCCAACCAGGGGATCGGCAAAGAGCTTCCGGTCATTGCCGCGGTGGTGATTGGAGGGGGCAGCCTGTCGGGCGGGCGCGGTTCGATTCTGGGGACCCTTTCCGGTGCCTGCATGATGTCGGTCATCCAGCACGGTTGTGTCACTCTCGACATCCGCACGTCTCTGCAGAAAGTGATCATCGGCCTGATCATTCTGTCCGCGGTCTCGGTCGATCAGTTCCGCCAGCGGCGACTTGCCAGCTGAGACCGACTGTCCTGGGTGGCCCGCCTGTCTTCGACCACCGTGAACGCTGTGGCAGTCGCGTCGCGTCAGAGTCCGCTGTTCCGGTTTGGGCAACACCGGCAGTGACGTGGCCGAATCCGTTCGCAATCAATCCGTCTCAAGTTGGTGGTGCGAAGAGCGGCTTGGGGCGAGCGACCCGGGGCGAGCGAGACTGGGCGAAAGCCGTTGGTCCGCAGCCAGCGCCCAGTCGACTTAAGCCCCGACGAAGCGCAGCCCCGACTGGCTGTCATTGTTCGGCGGGTTGGACAGCGGAGCAGGCCCGAACTCATCCCGGGCCGACAGTTCGACCATCCGGGGAGTCAGCAGCACGTCTTCCGACAATCCGCGCGCACCGCGCTCAGATTCAAACTCGCACCGGGCTGGAAGCGGTGGCGAGGGCCCGTCTTGGGCCGCAGCGTCCGCAACACCCCGCTTGTCCAACCCCGGGTGCGAGGAAACCAGCACCACGTCACCACTCGGGTTCGACATTCTCTCGGAAGTCATGTTGGCTGTCCGCTGGGGAATCGCGGGTTCGTTCCCGGTCAGCGGCAGACCATCCTCGAAGACAAACAGGGTGTCTGCGATCGCCAGTTTGCAACCGGGCCGCAACACCGCCTCGGTCACCCTCTCGCCATTGATTCGCACGCCATTCATACTTCCCAAATCGCGAATCACATACCGGTCATCGACTCGGGCCACGCAGCAATGCCGCCGCGAGATCTTCACGTGCTCGGGCAGAGACAAATCACAATCTTCATGCCGCCCGATCAGGACAATGGGCTTCTCCAGCCGAAAGGCTGCCCCACCATCCACCGGTGTCAGTCGTGCAGGCATGAGTGTCTCCCGCCGGAAAGAATGGGCTGGTCTGGAACCACCCCTGTGTCGACAACAATGTTATCTGACAGAAGCCAGGGATGACAGCACTTTTTGCGATTAATTTTGAGAAATTGGCCCGGAATCGGCCCCTCGGTCCCCCGTGTTCGAGGCCCCGCCCCGCAGACGCAACCACACCTCCCCAGCCAAGGCCTGGGCCTCCTCACGAGTCGTTACACGGCCCTCCAACTGGGCGTTGTAGACATCCTCCAGAATTGCCTTAAACTCTTTTCCCGGAACAAGTTGCAGCCGCTTCAAGTCGTCACCGGTCAGCAGGGGCACGGGTTGCAGCACGTGCCGGGGAGTCTGATCGAGATACTGGTCACACCACGCCGCAGCGGTCGGCGCAGCCCCCTCTCCCACGGCCAGAGCCCGGGCCAACGCCACCAGGTTGCGGGCCCACGGATGAGCCAACAACCGTTTTTGGACCGCCCCCCGCGCCTGGGGCAACCCCGTCACCTGGCCTTCGTGCTCCAGCAGCCAACCGGTCTGCTCCACCTGGGCGTTCGACAATTTCAAGCGTCGACACGCCCCCTCGGCCAGGCGCCGCAGCTCCAACCGGGTTCCCTCCCCCCCGGCGGGCCGCAACAGCGCCGCCAGGGCCAATTCGAAATCCGGGGACGGGAGCGATTCCAGACCCCTCAGCCAATGCGCCACCTCTCGCGGCAGCTCATCCTCCGGCCGAACCTCTTGTACAAACCCGGCCAGCTCGGGAAGGATCACCGGCAAGACCCCCAGACCAATCGCCCGCTCGAGGGCCACCCGCCGACTGGGATGCGCCAGAATCTTCTGCAATTCCTGCGCGATGCGCTCTTGGCTGACCACCAGGATCTCGGGGGCCATCTGCCGCACCGCCGCGGCCGTCCGCGCTTCCAATTCACACCCGAACCGCGCCGAAATCCGGACCGCCCGCAAGATCCTCAGCTTGTCTTCGGTGAACCGATCGTGGGGATCTCCAATCGCCCGCAAGACCCGCCGTTCCAGATCTTCGCGCCCCCCCACATAGTCGAACAACTGGGTGGCCAGCGGATCATAGAACAACCCATTGATCGTGAAGTCACGCCGCTGGGCATCTTCCTCGGGAGTCGAAAAAACCACCCGCTCCGGACGCCTTCCGTCGAGGTAGGGCCCCTCGGTCCGGAACATCGCCACCTCGACATCCTCGGCCCCGCGACCTCCCTTGACCACAATCACCCCAAACGCCGCCCCCACCGCCAGCGTGTTCCGCTCGCCGAACAGCCGCCGCACGGCGTCGGGCAGTGCGTTCGTCGCCACGTCGTAGTCTGAAGGAGCATGCCCCAGCAACAGGTCCCGCACACACCCTCCGGCCCAGAGCGCGGTGTACCCTGCCTGCTGGAGCCTCCGCACCACCTCGGTGGCATGGGCTTTCGACAGATCCGAATGCAGGACGGCCGGGGAAACGGTTTCTGGAGCGTCGGGATTCATTCCAGTATTTTAACACCAATTGTCCCTCCCTTCCGCTCCCCCCAGTCCACTCCACAGAGTCTGGCCATGCCTGCACCCCACAGACTCCCTCGCTTCCTTGCCAGAACACTTTGGCCGTTGCATCTGCCGGCCCTGCTGCTCTTGGTTCTCCAGACTCATGCTGCCGACCCCGTGGTCTCCGGCTTCGAAGAGCGGCTGATCGCGGGAAACTATGGCTACACCTTTGGAGTGCAGGCGATTGACCTCGATGCGGACGGCGATCTCGACCTGACCAATGTCGACATCGTCGGCAAAAATCCCAGCGATGCCTCGCTGCTTTGGTTCGAGAACAACGGACGGGGCGAGTTCCAGCGGCATGTCATGCACACCGGCGAAAACGGTTGGCTCGAACGCCACTCCCTGGGGGATCTGAATGGCGACGGCCGGGCCGATGTGGCGGTGGTCAGCAATCGCGACGGCCACCTGCTGTGGTTCGAGCAGCCTCCCCAATCGCCCCTCGACCGCTGGATTCGGCATGAGATCAGCCGGGAGTGTCCCGGGGCCTACGACGTCCGCCTCGGTGATCTCGACGGTGATGGCGATCTCGACGCCGCCACCGCCGGCTACTCCAGCCACACCCTGTCATGGTACGAGAATCCCGGCCAGGAACGGGTGGCGGAGTCCTGGCCACGGCACATCGTGGCCCGCAATCTGGCCGAGCACCGCACGGTGGAGATTGTCGACTTCAACGGCGATGGCCGTCCCGATCTGCTGGCGGGTTCTCTGGGAGTATCGTTCGCCGTCCAGGGCCCGACCGCCACCCCCGAGCAGCACGGCGGCCTGCTGGCGTGGTTCGAGAACACGGGGAACCGCGACCAGTGGACCCGGCACATCATCGACGACCAGCACCGCGGGGTCATCCACGCCCACACCGCCGATCTCGACCGCGACGGCGATTTCGACATCGTCCTGGCCCGGGGGATGCGTCCCGAACACATTCCCGCCGAGTTCCACGAACTGGTCTGGTACGAGAACCAGGGAACGGCCCAGCGCCCCGGTCCCTGGCGCCGGCAGGTGCTCGTCCCGTTGCCCAGCGCCTTCGAAGCGATCGCCGTCGACCTCGATGCCGATGGCGATCTCGACGTGGCCGCCACGGCGTGGTCGCTGGGAGATCAGGTGGTCTGGTGCGAAAACCCGGGCAATCCCCGGCAGGTGTGGACGAAGCACGTCATTCGCAACCAGTACTTCGCCGCCAATCAGCTCATCGCCGCCGACCTGGATGGCGACCAACGTCCCGATCTGGTCGTCACGTCCGACGATGGCTCGCGGCGCGTCCAGGGGGCGAACGAGCTGCGGTGGTGGCGCAACCGGCTGACACCACCGCAGTGATGCCGGAGAGAGTTCCCCCGCTCAGGAGATTGGCCCCCGCTGAAGTTCAGCCAGCCAGCAGCCGTGCCGGGTAAAATCCGCGGCAGCCCGATCCGGGATTATTCCGACAGATTCAGTCCCTCCGCCGTCAGCAAGCGATGCCCCCCCGGCAACAGGCACAGCCGGTTGTGGCGGTCGAGCACACCGTGGCGCCACAACCAGTCTTCGAACTCGGGGGCTGGCCGCAGTCCCAGCAATTGCCGCACGTACTGAGCGTCATGGAATGAAGTCGACTGATAATTGAGCATCACATCATCCGCTCCTGGCACACCCATCACATAGTTGCATCCCGCGGTGGCCAGCAGGGTCAGCAGGGTATCCATGTCATCCTGGTCGGCCTCGGCATGGTTCGTGTAGCAAACATCGCAGCCCATCGGCAGCCCCAGCAGCTTGCCGCAGAAATGGTCCTCCAGCCCCGCCCGAATGATCTGCCGCCCATCGTAGAGATATTCGGGACCAATGAACCCCACCACCGTGTTCACGAGCAGGGGTTCATACAGCCGGGCCACCCCATACGCCCGCGCTTCCAGTGTCTGCTGATCCACCCCGTGGTGCGCATTGGCCGACAGGCAGCTCCCCTGCCCCGTCTCGAAGTACATCACGTTGTTCCCCACCGTCCCCCGACGCAGGTCGAGCGTCATCGCACGGGCCTCGGCCAGCAGGGGCAGGGTGATGCCAAAGCTGGTGTTGGCCGCCTCGGTCCCGGCAATCGACTGGAACATCAGGTCGAGCGGGGCTCCCCGGCGAATCGCCTCCATCTGACTGGTCACATGGGCCAGCACGCACCCCTGCGTGGGAATCTCATGCCGGTGGATCAGCTCGTCGACCAACTGCAGCAGGCGGGTGATGTTGCCCAGATTGTCGGTCGCGGGGTTGATGCCAATCACCGCGTCGCCACAGCCGTAGCCCAGCCCATCGACAATCGACGCCGCGATCGCCCGGGGATCGTCCGTCGGATGATTCGGCTGGATTCGGACGGCGAACCGGCCTGGCAAACCGAGGGTGTTCCGAAAGCGGCTGACCACCCGGCACTTCGACGCCGCCAGGATGAGGTCCTGATTGCGCATCAGCTTGGAAACCGCCGCCACCATCTCGGGCAGCAGACCCCGAGCCACCTTGGCCAGGGCCGACCCGTCGGTTTCGAACCTCAGCAGCCATTCGCGGAATTCCCCCACGGTCAGGTGGGCCACGGTGTCAAACGCCTCGGGATCATGCTGTTCGAGCAGCGCCTGCGAGACGGCATCCTGTTCGGGGGGAATCAGCCAGTCTTCCAGAAATCGGGCCAGGGGAACTTCGGCCAGTACCCGGCAGGCGGCCAGCCGTTCCTCCGCCGACCGGGCCGCCACCCCGGCCAATTCATCCCCCGAGCGCACCGGCGTGGCCCGGGCCAACAGGGTTTTGAGGTCGGGAAACGTGTAAAACCGCGGTCCCACCTGGCAGGTCCAACCCGACATGCGCGGGGCTCCTTTCGTCTCGTCGCGTCGTTGCGTCGCGGGCCATCGCACGCAGCGTAACACATTCGCCCCCCATGTCCCCAGCGGCGACAACCGCCCCGGCGTCTCGGCTCTCTCGAATTGACACCCGCCCGTGCGCAGTCGAAACTGAAATCATCATTCTGAGCGTTGTGTGCTCGACCCCTTTCCTTACTGCGAGATCGACCATGCCCCGGGCGTCCAGCAAGACTTGTCGGGGCCTGTGCCTGGCCTGTTTCGGTTTGGCACTCGCCGTGCTGGCTGGCCCACTGGCGGCACCCGCCGAGGCTGCCCGCAAAATCCAGAACGGCCCCATCAAGCTGCAGGTGCAGCCGCTCGTGCTGCGGGGACGCTCCCAGGCGCTGCTTCCCGTGCAGTTCCAATTCAACAGTCGCGATCCCGAGTTGCTCCGCGGCACTCTGGAGATTCGGGTGAATCTCACCGAGCGGCTGGTGCACCGCGTGGAACTGACCGACTTCGTGGTCCCTCCCGGCGACTCCCGCTTCCGGATGACCATGCCCGAGGTGAATGTCAGCCAACTCGATCTGGCGATCCGGGCCGTTGTGTTGTTTCACGTCCGCGAAGACACCTACGACCTGGGGGAACACGACCTGGTCATCCCCATCGATTCCCGCCGTCAGCAGGCGGTGCTGGGAATCGAGCCGAAGAACCGCCTGCTCGACCGGGCTCAGCAAGAGCTACGCGACTCTTTGCTGTTGCATCGCTTCGTCCCCCCCGAACCCGATGGCCGACGGACGAATCTGGTTTCTGTTCCCTCGGTTGTCGACCCCGCCGATCTCCCCCCCAGCCCCCTCCCCCTGCTGGGTGTCGACCTGGTGGTGATCGAACCTTCGGCCTTGCAAGAGCTCAAGCCCGAGCAGTTGCTGGCCATTGCCGCCTGGGTGCGGGCGGGAGGAGCGCTGTGCGTGGTCGCCCCGCCCACCGTGGGCTCCGCCGAGCTTGCCGAGTTTCTCAACTCGCTGGTCCCCACCGCCAATCAGCCAGCGGTCTGGCAGCCAACCGGCACCGGCTTCTGGGAAATTGCCTCCCCTGTCGAGGGAGGAGTCCGGCATTGCGAGCTGGGTCTGGGCCGGGTGGTCATTCTGGAAGACCCCACGCTGCGGGAAGGGTGCGAAAACAATCCCCGCTGGGATCGCTCGGTGGAGTTCCTGTGGCGCGTCACGCAGCGCCAGCGCGCGATCACTCCCCGCCTGGCCGGACAAGCTCTGCCCCTTTGGTCCAAAACCGAGAAGCGGACCGATCCCAACGATCGGTTCGGCTACAACCAGCTCAGCGAGTTCGCTCCCGCCAATTCCCGACAACCGCTGCAGCAACTCTCGAAATGCATGCAACCCCAGCGAATGGCCACCCTGCCCATCTGGCAGTTCGCCGGCCTGCTGCTCCTCTTTTTGCTGGCAGTTTCCCTGGGCGACTACTACCTGCTGGGTGCCCTGCGTCTGCGGCGCTGGACCTGGCTGTTGTTGCCCGTGGTCTCTTTGGGTGTCACCTGGTTCACGGCACGCTTCGCCGAAAACAGCCTGGGAGACAACGATGCCCAGGCC
>JBKCTR010000540.1:0-10124 GCA_046318755.1 Planctomycetaceae bacterium | reverse complement strand
CTCACGGAAATACGGGTGGTCTTCGCTACGGGTCACCAGCGCCGGATGTCCCGCCAGCTTTTGGAAATTCCAGGCCCAGCGCACATCGTCTCCCGTCTTGGGGAAATCTCCGAACTTTTTCTGGGTGACCCAGCGCCAGTTTCCCAGCAAGACCTGAAAGGGCTGCAATTGGGCCAGTTCGGCTTCGGCCAACGGGGAGGCTACGGGGCTTGTGGAACTGTCGGCTGAGGAGGTTCCCGACAGTTCCAGCGAACGGGCTCGTCGCCGCGCCGAACCAGTGGTTTTGGGCGACCCCTTCGCCCTCGTGGGGCGTTCCTCACCAGCCGCCGCACGGTCGTCTTCCACGGACGATTCGGCCCGCGTGGTGGGCGAGGTCTGCGGGCGGCCACAGCCGGTCACCTGCCAGCTCAGAACGAGACCCAGGCATACGATCACGGGGAGCGAGAGAACCGGTTTCATCAAACTCTCGATGGTTGTGGTTGGAGGCGGGATGGGGCACGCCGTCGGTCAGCGGCACGTTGAGAGTGTCAATTTTTCGGGGCGACGCGTTCGCCGTAAATCCGCAGCTCGTCGAAGCGGCCGGTGTCGTCAAATGTTCCCAGCCCGACAAGTCCCGAGCCGAAGGTTTTGTCGACCGCTCGCATGACCGGTTCTTCCATGTTGTCGAAAAACACTGTGATCTCACCCGATTCGACCCGACGCACGACTCGCGCGTGATGCCAGTTGTCGGTCCAAGGGGTGCCGGCGGTCGACTTCAACGAGATCTTCTTCCGCGGAGCACCATCGACGATGAAGATCTGGTTGGCATGCTCGTCGGCCTTCTTGCCCAAGTGGACGTAGTAAAGATGCGAAGGATCCTGGAATCCGAAGAACAGGCACATGTCGCGGTGATCATAATCTTTGATGGTCGACTGTAATCGGACATCGATGACCACGTCGGTCAGGTGGAATCCCCGAACCAAGGCGCGATTGAAGGGGCTGCGGACCGGGTTTTCGACCTGGCTGGCCTGGAACTGCTCGAGTACGGTGCGTCCGTCCTCCTTTCGCCAACGCCAGGCGGCCGGATCGCTGAAGACGAATCGTTCCGGGGTCGGCTCGTCAAAGTCATCCTGAAACACCAATGGCAAACCGGCGAGCTCTCGGAGAGGTTTCGGTGGCGAGGTGGTTTGTGCACCAGAATGGCCGTTGAGAAACAGCCAGAAGCAAGACGTACCCAGAAGCCAACCAACCACTGTCGTTTTTCGCGGCATCGTCATCACCAATGTTTCTCCCAAGTCAGTCGGTGGCCGAGTCACAATCAACGGGCGCGGTCGACGAAGTCTATCCTGCCCCGGATCTGTTGGCGATGACCATCGGTCAATCGGTCCAGAACCCCCGTTTGATCATCGACACCAAGGGTTGAACAGATATACAATGACCAGAGCGTGTTGTTCACTTCAAGAACCGTCCCATGTTGATTGTCTCGACCCGCATTCAGATTCCCGACGCCGAGTTGCGCTTTTCGTACGCGCGGAGTTCCGGTCCGGGTGGGCAAAATGTCAACAAGGTTGCCAGCAAAGCCATTCTGCATTGGTCGACCCAGAGCGAGAGCATCTCCGACACGGTTCGGGAGCGGTTGCTGGAATTGTTCCCGACCCGGGTGACCAACGCCGGGGATTTCGTGATCAGCAGCGACCGGTTTCGCGACCAGAGACAGAATGCCGAAGATTGCCTGGACCGTCTCCGGGAGATGCTGGAGGCAGCCAGTCGTCCGGTCAAGAAACGCCGCCCGACGCGTCCGAGCCAAGGCTCTCACCGCCGGCGGTTGGAAAGCAAGCGTCAGCAGAGCGCGAAAAAGCAGGGTCGGCGTTCTGTCGAGCGTTCTGGGTCCGATTGATCACACTTGGTCGGTCCGACTTGGTGGTTCACTGATTGTTCCCCCCAACCCCGATGGAGTTTCATGTCCAGTGCTCCCTTGGCCGGCCACCGGCTGTTGATATTCGTTGACGATGTCTACGAAGACCTCGAGTTGTGGTACCCCCGCTACCGGATGGTCGAGGCCGGAGCGGCCGTCGTGGTGGCGGGTCCTTCGGGAGGACACCTCTACCGTGGCAAGCATGGCTATCCCTGCAAGGCGGACGTCGCCATATCGGCGGTCTCGGCCAATGAATTCACCGGCCTGATTGTTCCGGGGGGATTTTCGCCCGACAAACTGCGGCGTGATCCCTTGGTCAAAGATCTGACGCGGCATTTCGCCGCCAAGCAGCAACTTGTCGCCGCGATCTTCCATGGGGGGTGGATCCCGATCTCCGCCGGAGTGTACCGCGGAGTGCGAGTCACGGGTTCCCCGGGAATCCAGGATGATCTCATCAACGCTGGGGCCATTTGGGAGGATGCGCCGGTGGTGATCGACCGTCAATTCGTCAGCAGTCGAAAGCCGGATGACTTGCCCGACTTCTGTCGGGGGATCCTGCAGGTGCTGGCAGCGCAGTCAACCTGAATTTGGTCAACCTGAATTCGGTCGGGGCGCGGGAGTGCGGCAGGGGTTGTTGTCTTGCCCTTGGGAAACGGCTGGACCTCGGCCTTCCAGGAGATGTCGGGCAAGTCGTGCTGGATTCATTCCTGCTTTGCCCCGCCTGGTTCCCGCCAGAGGTTCTTTAGACAGTTTGGGGAGGGAGCGGGATCTGCCTGGAACTGCGTGGTGTTTTGCAGGGCGAACTGGTTGCAATCGGGACCGTGTGATGTTGGTGCTTCGTCGGTTGATTCTCTGTCTGGTGTCGTCATTGCTGCTCGGCAACTGGGGCGGACCATCCGTTTTGGCGGAGGAATCGTGGGCCTCAGGAGAGCGGTTTGTCTATTTCGCGGCACAGGCTCCGGTGTTTGTCCGGATCGATGCGCAGGTCGATGGTGAATCATTGGCGGCAGGCCGACGGCGATACGCCCGCAAGATCATCGAGCAACATGATGCCAATGGCGATGGTCAGTTGGATCGCGATGAGGCCGCACGGGTTCCCCCATTGATGCGCACCGGGGTCGCGGCGGAGGAGTACTCTCTGGTGGATACCTGGGTGTCGGTCGATGCCCATCCGGCCGATGATCGGGTGACAGAGGCCGAGTTGGACGATTACCTGAACCGAATCCTGGGGAGTCCTTTGGTGCTGACGAGCCGGCCGCAGCGGTCTGGCCAGCAGGTGGACTTGCTGCGGTTGCTTGATGGGGATGGGGATGGCGGTCTGGCCCGGGAGGAACTGCGCGCCGCCGGGGGAATTCTGTTCCGGCAGGATTTTGACGAAGACGACATCCTCGATGCGGATGAAGTCGATGGACGATCGGCGGATGGCGGGTTTGTTCCGAGGGCGATGACCGAATCGCCCCTGGTGTCACTTGCCACCCCTGCCGATCGGGAGCTGGTGTCCCGCCAACTCCTGTCACGCTACGGTACGGTAGGGGCCTCTGGTGAACGTGTCTTTCGCTGGCGGCGCTGGAAACTGGGGCGACTCGACGGCAGTGACCCGGTTCGGGAATTGAAACCGGACGAATTGGTGTCTTGGCTGGCGGAAGCGTTCCAGGACGATGTGGTGCTGGGCCTGCGGTGGAACAGGAAGAAGCGGCAGCGAATGGAGTGGTATGTCGACGCGGATTCGAATGGTTGGGCTCAGACGTTGCCAGCAGACACGGGGACGGCCCCCCGTCTGCGGCTGCAACTGCCCGGTGTGGCAATCGATCTGGCTGTGGGGCGTTCGGCAGGCACGGCGTCCGATGCCCGCAATTTCTTTCGAACTCGTCTGCGGCAGTTGGACGCCAACAAGGATCGGGCCCTGGATGAGCAGGAGTTCGCCGGCTTAGGCGGTGATCTGCAGTCGAATGGCCTGGGCACAGTTCCTTTCAAACTGGTCGACACCGATCGGGATGGCAAAGTGAGTGACGCGGAATTGCAGGCGTTGATTGATCAGGACTCGGCGGCCCAGCAGACCCGGATCGAGCTGGTCATTTCCCACGATTCGGAGAGCCTGTTCGAGATTCTGGCGGGGCGTGGTGATCGCCGACTGACCTTGCGGAAACTGATTGAAGGTCACTCCCGTCTTGAAGCCCGTGATGAGGATCAGGATGGTGTGGTGCGGATGTCGGAAATCACCGGGAAGTATCGGCTGTCCGCTGAACCCGGCAAACCGACCATGTTTCGCTCGAGCAACAGGATGATGATGCGGGGAGTTCTCCCGCAGGCCATGTCGGCACCTCCCCCGGCATCTGGCCCACTGTGGTTCCAGAAAATGGATCGCAACCGGGACGGAGATGTCTCGGCCCGGGAATTTCTCGGGTCCGCCGATTTGTTCCTGCGTCTCGATCGGGATGGAGACGGTCTGTTGTCGGCCGAAGAGGCGGCGCTGGCGGCCCCGGTTCCAGTCCCCGGCAAGTCCCCCGATCCCTGAGTCGGAAAATGAAATCCGGAGGTGCCGTCTGTGCGGCTTGATCTTCCCACCCTGCAAAATTGGAGTTGTCACAATTGCGGGGGATGCTGTCGGCAACACGAGATCGAGGTCACGGAAGCAGAGCGGACACGGATTCTGGCTCAGCCCTGGACGGTGGAGCACGGTCTCGATCCCCAGCGGCTGGTCGAGCCCATCTCCGGGAGTGCGGGACGTCGGTGGCGACTGAGCCATCAATCCGATGGAGCGTGCGTGTTCTTGGATTCCCAAGGTCTTTGCAAGATGCATGCGCGGTTTGGCGAAACTTCGAAACCGCTGGCCTGCCGACTCTACCCGTATGTCTTTCACCCCGGCCCAGAGGAATTGCGGGTTGGGTTGCGGTTTTCATGTCCTTCAGTGGTTTCCAACCGCGGAAACCCCGTCGCCGTCCAGAAGGGGACGCTTGCCCAACTGGGCAATGAGGTGGTGCCTCGGGGTTATTCGGGGGGCGCACCCCCCCAGTTGTCGCCGGGCCGAGCCTTGGATTGGTCCCGATTGGACCTGATTGTTGCAATTCTGGGGGAGATTCTGGGTGAGACCGAACACCCGGTTGTGTTGCGGATCTTGTGGTGCCTGGGATGGCTGGGGTTGCTGGAGCAAAGCCCAGATGTCATGAAGGACTCGTTTCCCCGGCTGGCCGGAGAATTGGCCCGAACGGTTCAGGCTGAGCTTCCCCAATTGCGTCGGGAGCAGCCGCAGCCCCCCTCGGCCATGGCCCGTCGGTTGTTTCGAATGACGGTCGCACAGTATGCACGCAAAGACACGTTTCAGAGCGAGCAGCGGTCATGGCGCTACCGCTGGCGGCTGCTTCGATCGATCTGGAAGTTCACTTCGGGAAGGGGAGACACACCGGTGCTGCAAGAGGGATTCGCCCCGGTTCCCTTCGCCGGTCTCGAATCTTCGTATGGAGCACTGACTGCGGAAATGGACGAACGGTTGACGCGGTATCTGCTGGTCAAGGTGCAGAGTCTGCACTTCTGTGGCCCCGCCTACTACGGATCACCCGTGGTGGAGGGGTTTGCGTCGCTGGCGGTGGCGGCGGCGGCCATCTGTTATCTGGCACGATGGCAGGCGTGCGGAAGAGGACGTCAGCCATGGGAATTGCAAGATCTTGAACGCGCGATCGTGACCGTGGACCATCACCACGGTTTTTCGCCGGCCCTCGGTCTGGCCAGTTTTCGGGCTCGTCAGCGCTGGCTCTGGTCGCAGCGCGAGGTGACGCGCCTGGTGTTGTGGTACGGGCAGTGAGCCTGCCTGTCGTTGTGGTCCCTTCAGTCCTGAAACAGGGTCGCGGGAACTCCCAGCGATTTCCCACCGTCAATTGTCAGGCAGCACCCCGTGACAAACACCGCGGCGTCGGACACCAGATATGCCACAGCCGCAGCGACTTCATCGGGGCGGATCATTCGCCCCAACCCTTGCGCGAGTGGGCTGGCGGCCAGAAGTGAGCGGACGGCCGCCTCCCGATTGGTGGCCGCAGCCAAGCCCTCATCCATCATGCGGGTCTCACCCACAGGGCCGGGACAGACGGCATTGACCCGGATTTTGTCAGGAGCATGACACAGCGCCAGGCTCTTGGTGAGCGCCACGACCGCTCCTTTGCTGATGCTGTAGACCGGGTCGTGAAACCGGGGGAGCAGTCCTGCATTGCTGGCGACGTTCACCAGCACGCCTCCCCCGGAGTGCCGCAGGTGGGGAATGGCATGTTTGGCGGTCAGAAACGCCCCCTTCAAGTTGACATCAAGTACTCGATCCCATTCGGCCTCCGTCACCTCGGTGATCTGCTTGACGAGCCCGACTCCGGCGCTGTTGACGACACAGTCGATTCGGCCGGTGGCCCGGGCAACCGACTCGATCCAGGAGGTCACGTCCCGTTCCTGGGTGACATCGCAAATGGCGGTCTCGATTCCCCCCAGGGCGAACTCCGCCCGCGCACCCGCCGGGAAGTCGATATCACCCACGAATACACGCCAGCCACCGGCAGCCAACAGCCGGGCGGTCGCGGCGCCGATGCCACTGGCACCCCCGGTGATGAGGCAGGTGCGCAAGAGAGGAGGGGAAGTCGGTTGGGCAGGCATGGAAACTCTCCAGATCCAGACAGCCGTGCACTGCGGTGGTCCGCAAGGCCAGGGGCCGGAGTGAAAAGAAAAGGGCGGGGCGAGATCCGTGATCTCACCCCGCCATACAGTACCGTCAGGGCATCCCGAAATCAGCGAACGGGGGATGCGTGTCGCCGTCGTCTACCGCGACTGTTCCACAAACTGGAACACCCCCTGACCGTCGGCGGTGACGATCAGGAAGTAAGATTCGCCGGCTTCATCTTCACCAAACGAGATCACCGGCATTTTGGGGCTGGCGATGGATTCATTGGAGATCACCTTGTGCTGGCTCTCGTCGTATTTGAGGGCCCACAGCTTGCCCGAGACATAGTCGGCATACAGGTACTTGCCGACCAGCGCGGGGACCTTCTTGCCACGATAGACATGTCCGCCGGTGATCGACGATCCCACCATGTGGTCGTATTCGAAGATCGGATCGATCAGTTTGCCGGCGACCCCGGCGTTCGAGCCGAAGGGGTGGCCTGCCTCCCGCAGATTCCAGCCGTAGTTCCCCCCCTTGACCACGAGATTGATTTCCTCATAAAGGTTCTGTCCGACGTCGGCGGCCCACAGTGTGCCGGTCGCCCGGTCAAACGCCATGCGCCAAATGTTGCGGACACCCAGAGCAAAGATCTCTGGGCGTGCCTTGGGCTGATTGACGAACGGGTTGTCTTTGGGAATGGCGTAGTTCAAACCGGGATCTTTGTGGTCGACATCGATCCGCAGAATGTCTCCCAGCAGAGTCTGGAGGTTTTGGGCATTTCCCAGAGGATCGTTTCCGGCTCCGCCATCGCCCAAGGCGATGTAGAGCATGCCATCGGGGCCAAAACAGATGGTGCCGCCGTTGTGGTTCCAGAACGGTTGGGGAATGACCAGCAGTTCCTCTTCGAACGTGGGGTCAAACGTGTTGGGATCCGACTTCGAAACGCGGAACCGCGAAATCACCGAGGTGTGCTCGGGATGCTTTTTGGAGGTGTAGTAGGCGAAGAATTCGCCATTCTGCTTGAACTTGGGATGGAACGCCAATCCCAGGAAGCCCTCTTCATTCTCATTGTCTTTGTAAACCACCCGGTCCGTCAGGTCGGCGAAGATTCGGCTTTCCTTGATCTCTCCCGTGCCGGGCACAACGTGAATCACCCCGTGTTGAGTCGCTACAAACCTGCGATTGGAACCATCACCGGCGTGTGTCAGAGCGATCGGACGGAACGCCTGAGGCTTGCCATTGGCGTCGACCCCTTCGAACCCGGCCCACTGGATGCCCGGGAAGGCCGGTGCAAATCCGACGCTCTTGAGCTCGGCATCGGCCGCTCCCGAGGGGAGCTTTCCTTCGGGCAACTCGCGGATCTTGATGTTCCGATAGGCAACCAGGTCGCCATGGTCCTGGAGGCAGATGTGCCCTTTGGTGGGCTTCCCGAAAGGGGCCCACTGGGCGAATTTGCTCTTGGACACGCGGTTGTTCCAGTCGTCACTCCCTTTTTGGAACAGGGCGTAACGAATCCCGTTCATGTTGATCTCGCAGACCTGCGGAGTCACCTTGAGGACAATCTGGTTCCATTCACCCACGGGACGTGTCGCGTCGGTCACCTGCTTGGTGAAGAAGTCGGGCATGGGCTGATAGAGCTGGTACAGCCAGCCCGCCTTTTGCGGGTCGTGTCCGTCGACGTTGTCCTGCACCTGAATCTCGGGCCCGGTCATCCAGGGGGCGTCGAGTTCTTCGGTCACATGAAACATGATGCCACTGTTGCCCGCCTTGGAGATGCGGTACTCGATCGACAGCTCGAAACTGTCGTACTGGTTGGCAGTGACAATGTCGCCCGCCCCCTGCCCCTTGCGAACCAGGGCCCCCTCTTCGACCACCCACCCTGGATTGACCGCCTGCTTACGGTAGTTTCGCCAGCCGTCGGTCGACTTGCCGTCAAACAGCAGTTTCCAACCGGACTTCTTTTCGAAGTCTGTCAGACGGTTTTCCTCTGCCCGGGCCGGCGCGGGAAGCAGACCGGCCAGAGCCACCACGATCGAAATGGATCCGAGCACACAACGCATGGGAAATCCTCAAAAACAGTGGAGAAAACGACCTCGCCGCAGAGCAGCCTCCGGCGGAACCACCGAAAAATGAGTCTAACGGGCGAAGGGCTGAAATGGCAGTCGCGGCGGGAGGGGCACGCCTTCCGCCCGGGATCTCTCAGCGGGAACACTCAGACTGGATCCCCCGATAGCGTTCCCGGGCCCGCTCGAATGCTGCTGCGGCGGCCATCCTTTCCCCGGGGGCGATTGCCTGTTCGCGATTCCGCCAGAGTTGATCGATGACCTCGAGGCACCACTGGGCCGACTCGCGCGAGGCCCGCACCGGTCGGCCTCCTACCAAAACTGTCACAGGGTTGGTGTGAAACTGGGGAAACTGTCTCAAGGCCACCCAACTACTCTCCGCGATGGGGATCGTCCACTGCAATCGATGCGGTTTTCCGTCGGCAGGAATCGTCTGCTGGGCTGCCACCGCGCCGTTGACGATCAATTCCACCAGTCGCTCACCCCCCGCGACATAGTCGTACCGACGGTCGCCATGCAGTTCAACGGTGTCTCCCACCACGCGGCGGCCCGCGGCGGGAGTCACCAGTCCCTGGGCCACCGCCAACGGAGTTTCCGGAGCGAAGGCGACTTCGGCGGTCACCATGACAGACTCCGAATCAGCGAGTGCGACGGCATCCAGGCCCGGTGCCACTCCATTCACCAGAAACTCAGTCGGGTGTGCATAACCGTCAGAGACATAGGAACGTCCTTCGGCCAACCCGCGGCACCAGGTTTCGAAATCGAGCCGTTCGACCTCTCCCAACCGCACGTAGATTCGTCCCGTCCCCACCTGCCGACTGCTCATGCAGGGAAAGTCGGTTTCACCGCTGACCTTCAGGGGAAAACCACAATTGAGGAGATGATACCAGGTGTTCCATTCCTGGATGCGCGCGGTGTCCATGGCCGAGATGAAATCGCAGACCCCCTCCGCGGTGCTGACACAAATCTCCATCGCTCCCACACCATTCATTTCGGGAATGGCGAGGTTGGGAAGCAGGTCGGCGGCGCGATCGTGAGACTGGGTCAGTTCGTCGGCCGAGAGGAACCCGTCCCGGTCTCGATCGGCCATCGAGAAAGGCTCGGGAAGCAGGCCGGAGGCCGCCTCTTCGGGGGCCAGCACGCCATCCCCCGAGGCGTCAAGCCGTTTGATCCAGCGCAGCGCCTGGGCCTGGGGATTGATCTGCAGTCCGCTGGCCGAGTGGGCGTACCCTGCGACGCCCCCCTGTTGCTTGCACCACCGCATGACCGGAGTGGTCCAGGTCGGCCAGCCCTTGGTTTCAGTCCCCTCGGAACCGGGATACTCTTGGTTGCGCAGGTTGAGCAGGCAGACATGTCCCAGCGCCTGCGAACCGAAACCGCTGATTTCGAGATCGTATTTGAGAACTGTTTGGGGATCGGAGAGATCGTGGGGGCGGGGGGCGAAATACTGCCGTTGGAATTGGAAACAGGGACCCCAAGTCAGCACGCAGCCAACATTCAGTCCCTCTCCCTTGATCTGCCGGAACATGTCTTC
>JBKCTR010000539.1:0-4678 GCA_046318755.1 Planctomycetaceae bacterium | reverse complement strand
GAAGATTCCCTTCTCGCTGCAACGCGAGAATGAGCGATTCGACGACAAGGCCCGGCTGTTTGGGCCGACAGCAACCTTCACGCAGCACGGTCAGTCGGGCCGCTGGGTCAGTGATCTATTGCCGCATCTGGCCAAGAAGGTCGATCAACTCTGCTTTCTGCAGGCTCTGAAGACCGACAGCCCGTCACATCCCGGTGCCATTCGCCTGTTTCAGACCGGCTCGGTGCAATTCATCCGCCCCTCGTTCGGTTCGTGGATGCTGTATGGGTTGGGGTCCGAGAATCAGAACCTGCCCGGGTTTGTGGTGATCTCGCCCGTCTTGTTTGGCGACGACGGCAGCCCGCTGCACTATCACAACAACTTCCTCCCCGCAGCCTGTCAGGGGACGCGGATCGGCAAGTCAGATCATCTCATCAAGCATTCGCAGGTGAGTCATCTGGTCGACCGGGGGGTTCCCGGCAGCCTGCAGCGGCGGCAGCTCGATTTCCTGCAGGAACGGAATCGGAAGTATCTGGCAACCCGCGGGGCCGAGCCCGAGATCGAGGGGCTGATTGAGTCTTACGAATTGGCGTTTCGCATGCAGTTGGAAGCACCGGGGGTGCTCTCTCTCGACGGCGAGTCCAAGGCGACGCACGAAATGTACGGAATTGGCGAGGAGCCGACCGACAATTACGGCCGCAAGTGCCTGATGGCCCGCCGGCTGATTGAATCGGGGGTGCGGTTCGTGCAGGTGACCGATGGAGCGTGGGATCATCATGGTGACCTCAAGCCCCGGCTCAAGCAGAGTTGCCAGGGAATCGACCGCCCGGTCGCCGGTCTGCTGACCGATCTCGAAGCGCGCGGGCTGCTCGACGACACCCTGGTGATCTGGACAGGGGAATTCGGACGCACGCCGTACGACCAGGATCTCACCAACGGCAAGGGCCCCCCCGAGTCACGCGGCCGCGACCACAATCCGCATTGCTGGACGATGTGGATGGCGGGGGCCCGTGTGCGGCAGGGGCACCTGCACGGCGAGACCGATGAATACGCCTGGAAATCGGTCGCGGGAGAGGTGCATGTCCACGACCTGCACGCGACCATTTTGCATCTGCTGGGGCTGGATCACGAACGGCTCACGTACCGGTATGGTGGACGTGATTTCCGGCTGACCGACGTGTTTGGCCGGGTGGTTCCCGAAATTCTGGCTTGAATTCCGCATCCGGTTTCGATTCGGCTGCGTTGTTCCTCTTCGTCGCCGGAGCCGAGATCACTTCATCCGGCTTTCGATCCAGGTTTTCCACAATTCGCTGCCCAACCCGCGGGTCTGACGACGCAGGTCGCTCCACCAGTGTCCCGTTTGTTCTTTCTCGAACAGCCTCAGCAGGCAGGTCGCCTGGGCGTCTGGTAGAAGCCGCGTCAACACGGGGGCCAATTCTTCGCAGATCCCCCATTGACGTTGTGGGTCGTTCTGCGAGCAGACCGGCACCACCTCGGCCGCTTGCTCTCCCAGGAGAGTCTGGACTTCGTGGACAGCAGCCGCAACAACACGGTCCTTCGCTGTGACCGGCTCTCTCCACGCACAGGGGACTTGCCAGACCAGGGACGGTGGCAACAAGTCGACATGGGTCAGCACGGCCACGACGGCCGGAGAGCGGCGAGTGGGCTGGGATGCAAACCAGTCTCTCAGCCATCGCAGTTGCCGCAGGTCGGCCTCCCGGGCCGGAATCTGGGCGTTCATCACCAGGAGCACCACATCGGCCTCGCGAATCGCAGTCTCGACCTGCTGGTGGTCTGAGAGAGTGGTCTCGACCGCACCATAACCCGGTGTGTCGAGCAACGTAATCCCGGTGCCGGTCTCGGCAAACACCACCTGATGCCGGGAGACGTGGCGGGTCTCCGGCAGCACATCGACCCGGGCCACCTGGTCGCCCACCAGGGCATTGATCAAGCTCGATTTGCCGCTGCTGGTTTGGCCAATGAGGGCGATGGTGACCGATTGCGGTTCGATCGAACGAGAAACGTTGTTCGGAGGTTCGGCACCGGGAACAACGAACGTGGCGCGGTATGTGTCGGCCCCCCCGCGCAGTCGGCCGCTGTTGAGTTCCTTGAGATAAAACCCGACCCGGTCGAGAAACCGCAGGTAGGCGGTCGCCACCAGTTCGGTTTGGAGGGAGGTGGTGACGTGCGTGCCCGCCCACCGGCTGACCAGCAGCCGAACGAGATTGGCCGGGTTCCACAGGATCGACGCGGCCCATGAGAGATCACGCAGGCGGGCGAACCACTCGGGGGCGTTCCGCAGTTGCTTCCAGCGGCCGATGGTCAGCAGCCGGCTGCCCGGAACCGTCTGGGGAAGCCATGCTTCCAGATCGTCGATTGCCAACCGCACAACCGCCAGCAATTCAGGGACAGTCACGGGATCGAGGGGATTGTCGGCGGCCGGGTGATAGTGTCGGGCAAGAGCCAACGCCAGATCTTCGACATCCTTCCGGACCTGGTTGAGGTCCAGCAATTCCGCCGTCGAGCGGCCCGCAACACGCTGCTGGAATTCGGCGATGACCGCCTGGGCGGATTGATCGCGAGGAGTCGACCAGAGCGGCTCGGCAGGTCGGTTGGACGCGCCCGGTCCCAGGCCAGGTTGCCAGCGCTGGGTCAGCCACCACGCCAGCAGCCAGCAGAGCGGCCCCAGCCACCACGTCCACCAGAAGAGCCGCAGTTTCCAGAGCGCATAGAGCCCGAGGAGCGCGGTGGCGACCACGGGCAACAGCCAGAGAGCAGCCACCAGCAGCACCCGCCAGGAAAGCAGTCCCCTCAGGGTGTCCGTTCGCTCGTCCACAGTCTGGTTCCCTGTTCCACCTGGGCCTGGTAACGCGTGCGCAGTTCCTGCGTGTTGGGCAAGTGTCCCTGTCTTCGCTGCTGGAAGTACCAGGACAGTGTGATTCCCGTGGCATAGACCGCGGCTCCCGCCGCAGCCGCGTTGGCCGCCGAACCAACCCAGGGAATCAGCTTGAGGAATTCACGCAGCATGGTCCGCACTGCGAGCCGGCCTCCCAGGGCGGCCCCCAACTGAGTCCACAGCGTCTGATCGACCGGCTGCTGATAGAGCCGGGCCAACTGCCGCACCAGCCGGGCCTGCAGTGCCATCACAAACGGAATGTCGACCCACGGGACGGGGATCGCGGCGGCGGCCGCCGCCCAACGGCTGGCGGCCAGTGTCATCGCGAGAGCCTGCTGTTCGTAAAGACCCGCCAGGGCCCCGCTCACTTCCGTCATTCCCGCGAGTGCCGCCCGATAGGCGGGGGGAAGCAACTCCAGCAACCCCTGCCGCAGTCGGTCGAACCCCCACAACGGGGGCTGAAAACCATGATCGACAGGAGTGAAATCGAGCGGGACCAAACGGTCGTAAAGTCCCGCAAAGCGTTGCTGTTGGGCGCGGAGGCAGCGTTCGAGAGTCTCCGGCAGCCCCCCTGGAAAGTCTGCCCCGGAAGGTTCCCGAACCGGCTCGGCCCACGTTGCCAACGGGTCAGGCTGGGGATGCTGCTGTCCCGGATAGCAATCATGCAGGCTGGTGACCGCCAGCAGTACCGGAAGCTGGGGCTTGGCCTGGCGGATGGTCCGCAGTGGGGCAACAACCTCTTCCAGGGCCTGGTCGGTGGCCCGCACCGTCACGATCACGAGGTTCGCACGGGCGGCGAGATCGGCCAGGTCGGTGGTCGCATCGTAACCTGCTTCCCCCAATCCCCGGGTGTCGAGAAACCGCAACAGCGGGGTTTCGGAATCGGGAAAGTCAAAAACATGGGTCGCCTGGGTCTCGGGGCGAAATCCCGGCCCGACCACCGCTTCCGGGGAACCGGTGAGCGCCTGCACGATCGACGATTTGCCGCTGCCCGTTTTGCCCAGCAGCCACAGGATCGGTATGGGCGTGGTTCCGAGCAGTGCCGAGCGCTGGCGTTCGAACTCGGCATCATCGAGTGTCGCCCCAAACAGCCATTGGTTCAGGCTGGCCATCTCACATCACCCCGCAAGTCCGCCAATTCGAAGAACCAATGCCGGGCCACGATTCCCGATCGACGACTCGGGCATGATGACGATCCCGACGACAGAAAGAAACGTCGGCGGGAGACGAATGGATCATCGACGGGGAGAAACAGAACGATTTCCTCCCCTCCCGGGCCGCGTGTAGAATACTGGTTGAGTGATGTCTCGATTCTTCGGGGTGTGCCTGATGGGACTGCGCGTGAAGTTGCTGCTGGTGGTTCTCGCCCTGGTCATGGTCTGCGCGGTGCCGCAGGTCCAGGCCGGTACGGAGGAGGCTCGGGAATACCTCAGCAAAGCCCAGGAACGCCTGGCGGCTCACGATGTGCTGGTCGTCGACAATCTGCTGCGCCTGGCGGAAGTGTCGCTGGAAGGCGTGGCCGACGACGTCGCGGCTCCGCTGCGGGCGGAACTTGATACCCTGCGCCGGCAGTACGAGGCCGACGCCCTGGCCCGCCAGGCCCGCCTGCTGGCCCAACGGCTTGACCGGTTGTTCGAAGAGGCCGAGTTGGCACTGGGATCCATCCAGACCGGTGGTGCTTCCACGCTGCGGCGCATCGACCAATTGCTGCAGGAGTCATCGACCGCCACCGCCATCGGCACCGAGACCACGGAACGCTACCGCAAACGGCTGGCTCTCTTCCGCCGGGTGCACGAACAAAAA
>JBKCTR010000538.1:0-18415 GCA_046318755.1 Planctomycetaceae bacterium | reverse complement strand
ATCCAACGGCATGTCGAGCACCTGATCGACTCTGACAAGGGGAAATCGGATGCCGAGAAGCAGGCCGACAAGAGCGCCCTGGGAATCTTGTTCGCAGCAATCAAAGACGTGGCCGCACAGGCCGAGTTGACCGGAGCGTTGCGGTCGTGGCCCACGGGGGGCGGCAAGTTCGACACCGTGGGTGTTTTGAAGGTGCCTGCGACGGAACCGTACCAGGCGCTGCTGCAGGGGCTGCAGCAGGCGGGTGGCCCGATTACCGTCACCCTGGCTGCCGAAAAGCAGGAGGATGTGGAGATTCACAGGCTGGTCTCTCCCGGGGCGGCGAAGCAGTTTGCCGAGATCATTGGTCAAGACGGCGCGATTTACATCGGGCTGGCACCCAATGAACTGTGGTATGCCGCCGGTGCGGGAGTGCTGCCCCGTTTGAAAGCGGCGATCACCGAGAGCCGGGGTACGGTGGGCGGGCCCTCGGCACCCATGACCCTGTCGGTGCGGGTCGGTCCGCTGACCGAGTTTGTGAACAGCTATACCAAGCGGAATCCCCTGCCCGAGCGTCCCAAGGCGGCCCCGGCTGCCAAGCCGGCGGTGAAGCCGGGTGCGGATGGCGGCTCGAAGCGCCCCGCGCTGCCCAGTGCCCAGCGCGATACCACCAAGTCGCCCCTGGAAAACCTGCAGGCTCTGATGGGCGACATGGATCTGCAGAAGCTGGCGACCGATGCCTTCAAGGGGACCGATGACACCGTGTTCCTGGAAATGACTGCGGCCGATGGCCAGGTGCGCGTGGATGCCAAGGTCGACAGCGGACTGCTGCGGTTCCTCGGGACCGTGATGTCGAAGTTCGTCAAGGACAACCTGTCGGACGAGTGACAACACCATGGGGTCAGCTCTGGTCGTTCCCCCCGAACTGCTGAAGCAGTTGCGGCTTGGTGATCAGAGTGGACCTCAGAGTGCCCCCAACTTACACCGGCGGCCAACGGACAGAAATGGGCCCGACGAGGCGTGGCTGCGGCTGCGTGCGTCGGGCCTGTTGCGTTGGGGGATTCCCGAGGCGGGGGGTGGGTGCGACGTCGCGGCCCCGGCCATGTTGGCCTCCTATCTGGAATTGGCCCGGGTCGACCTGACCACCACATTTGTGCTGACGCAGCGGAATGCGGCCTGCCAGCGGCTGGCGGCTTCGCCCAACCGGGCTCTGCAAGAACGTCTGCTTCCCCGGTTGGCTCGCGATGAGATCTTCGCCACCGTGGGCATTTCGCATCTGACGACCTCGCGGCAACACCTCGCCACCGCGGCCGTGACCGCCCGCCCGTGCGAGGGAGGCTTTGAACTCGAGGGTGAGATTCCCTGGGTCACCGGCGGTGCGCGGGCCGACGTGCTGATAACCGGCGGAACCCTGGCGGGGGGCGAGCAGTTGCTGGCGGCCGTCGAGACCCGACAGACCGGAGTCGAGGTGGCCCCGGCAGTGGAGCTGTTGGCCCTCGAAGGTTCTTCGACCGGGCCCGTCCGACTGCACAGGGTGAAGGTTGCGCACTCCGATCTCGTCCATGAACCGACTCCACAGGTGCTGAAACAGGGGGCGAATCTGACGGCGGGTTCCCTGTCGACCTCGGCTCTGGCGATTGGACACGCCTGGGGGGCGATCGACGATTTGGTGGTGGAGGCGCGAGCCCGGCCCGAGTTGGGGGAATTTGTCGAGCCGCTGCAGGCCGAGGCCGAAGGGTTGCGCGAGCAGTTGCTCGCCGCGACCCGGCCCGAGTCGTGCGGCGGCGTGGGGAATGTGAACGAGAGGTTGCGGATCCAGGCCAATTCGCTTGTCTTGCGGGCGACTCAGGTCTTGCTGGCGGCCACGAAGGGGGCCGGTTATGTGGCCGGTCACCGAGCGGGACGCCTGGCGCGGGAAGCGCTGTTTTTCCTGGTGTGGAGCTGCCCTCAGCCCGTGGTGATGGCGAACCTGCGGGAATTGACGCGGCGGGAATCGACGCAGGGCGAATCAACCCGGGGAGCCGGGGATGCCGACCCGAGGGACAGGCCAGCGGTTTGAATGTCGGCAGTCGCCGCGGTGCGTTACGCTGTGATACGCAGTCGGGACGATGACTCGATGCCCCGGTGTCGCTTAGGTCACCAGCGGTCGCCCCACGCGGACTGTGCGGGGGCCGGGATCGGGGAATTCAGGTCGGAACGATGTTCATTCCACAAGCGAGGTGCGGCATGATTCGCAATGGCAGGCAGGGGCGGCGGGAGTGGCTGGCAGGGGTCGCGCTGCTGGCGGTGCAGGGGACGATCCGTGGGGCTGGCGCAGCGGAAGGGGGCCGGGGGCTGATGTTCTTCGAATACGGCAAGGGCCCCAATCGCCTGTTGGAATTGGATGGTGCCGGGAAAGTGGTGTGGGAGCATGTCCCTCCCAGCATTACGGTGATTTTCCAGATCCTGGCGAATGGGAATGTGCTGTATGCGTATGGGGGCAAACCGACGGGCGTCCGCGAGGTGACGCGGGAGGGACGGGAGGTCTGGAATTACGTGAGTGAGTGTCCGCAGGTGCTGGGGTGTGAACGGCTCTCCAATGGAAACACCCTCGTGGCCGAGCAAGGCCCCTGTCGCGCGGTGGAGGTGAATCCGCAGGGGAAGGTGGTGCGGGTGACACCGTTGAAGACCAGCACCGAGAACTATCACCTGCAGGTGCGAAACGTGCACCAGTTGCCAAACGGAAACATTCTGGCCGCCCATGAGGGGGAGGGAGCGGTTCGGGAGGTGGACCGCGAGGGGAAGGTCGTGTGGGAGTACCGGGACGTCGAGAATGCGGGGGATGCGCAGCGGTTGAAGAACGGCAACACCCTGATCTCGTGCGGAACTCAAAAACGGGTGCTTGAGGTGACGCCGGACGGAAAGGTGGCGTGGGAATTTGGCGCGCCAGACGCACCCGAGTTGAACTTCACCTGGGCCTCGAGCATTCAGCAATTGAAGAATGGAAACCTGCTGATTGGCAATTTCCTGCGGGGCCAGGAGGGGAAGGGAGCGCACGCCTTTGAAGTCACACGCGAGAAGCAGGTGGTTTGGAAATACAGCGATCATTCGCTGATCAAGTCGCTCACCACCGTCCGCCTGTTGGAAGGGTGAGGTCTCTTCTCGCCCTCTGGGTGGCGACCTGGGGGCTGGCCAGCAGGCGTGGAGGCGAGGCGCCGTCGGCCAGGTCAAAATAGAACCGTCAAAACAGAACCGGGGTGAGCACCAGATTGGTGCACACCCCGGTCAGCAAGTGTCGTCCGACGGCGATTGCGGAAACTGGTTTTCGGCTCAGAGACTGAGCGAGACTGTGTTGGAGTAGGTGGTATAGGTTCCGGAATTCACCGCCCGAACACGGAATCTGTACGAGCCCGCACTGAGGGCTGGTCCGGTGTAAGTGGTGACGTTGGCCTGCGTGGTGGTCCACACCGACCATGAGATGTTCCCTCTCTTGTTGGGCTTGCCAATCTGGATTTCGAATCCCGTTTCGACGTTGGAATTGTCTTGCCAGGTCAGGGTGCCCACCCGGTTGGTCGCCGAGGCGGCCAGATTCGTCGGGGGGTTGAACACCGGGGCCGGGGGAGGGGGCGAGCCGTTCAGCGCGGCGAGGGCCGCGGCGACGTCAATCCGGCCGTAGCCGAAGGAATTGTCGAACCCGGCTGTTCCCAGATCGACCGCCGTGCTCTGCAGAAGGTTTCTCACTTCGTCTCCCACAACGCCATTGCCGTTGGTGTCGGAGACACCGGCAGACAGCAAGAGGGCCACGGCACCGGTCGCATGCGGAGCGGCCATCGAGGTTCCGCTCATCGTGCCGTATCCACCGGTGTAGAGCGTGGAGTAGATCGACGAGCCAGGGGCGGCGATATCCACGCCGGGGCCCGTACTCGAGAAGGATGACCAGGCATCGCTGCTGGTGGTCGACGCCACAGCAATGCAGGAGGGGTACTTGGCGGGGTAGCCAACCGTGTCGGCCCCCGAACCCGAGTTGCCTGCCGAGCAGACACAGATCACCCCTTTGGCGGCGGCATTGTCGAAGGCCGCCTTGACTGTGCTGCCGGGATCGGTCGAGCTGCCCAGGCTGAAGTTGGCCACCTTGATCCCATTCGCAATGCACCAGTCAAGAGCCGAGATGCAGTAGCTGAACGAGCCACTGCCGGTCGAACTGAGAACCTTCAGAGCATACAGATTGACATCGGGGGCTACGCCAATGATCCCCACACCATCATTGACCGCAGCGATCGTGCCCGACACGTGGGTTCCATGCCCCTGGTCGTCCATTGGATTGGCATCATTGTTCACAAAGTCGTAACCGCCCGCGTAGATTCCCGCGAAATCGGGATGATTGTAGTTGATCCCCGTATCGCACACCGCCACCTTGACACCGTTCCCCGTGATGGGAGCCGTGCCACCTGGATAGGTACCGGCGTGGGCGGCGACACAACCGATCTTCGTCACGCCCCAGACCAGATCATATTCACCATGGGCCTGGATCTCGACATCCGGCTCGATGACATCGATGGCAGGGTTTCGCCGCAGGTTGTCCAGGGCGACTTCGGGAATTGTGGCCGAGACGGCGGGCACGACTTCAAAAGAGGCGTGCACCGTTCCGCCGGCTCCCCGGACGACATCTCTCTCAGCCTTTCCCGGGGCGTTGTTGAAGCGGATGAGGACCCGGACGTTGTTTGCCGCGTCGGGAGGGGCGGCTGAAAGGATTCCGGGAACCCAGCAGGCGGCCAAAAAACACATGACGAACGAACGCATCGTGGGTTTCATCGTGAGGAAGTCACCGGAGGAAAAAAAGGACCGAAAGGATTATAAAGAGAAGTTCAATTGGTTGGAGGCAACCGACAAAGGGATTGCGGAATTCAGGGGAACTCCTCGGGAAAAACCAGTCAATCTCCGGTTGACCTTGCACGACCCGTTCTGCCCCGGGCAGTCCTCGCGCGACCTGGACGGTCTGGGCATGCAGTGCCTCGATTTTTCACGGCATTTCCTCCCTGGAATGCGACTGGGTGGGCGGGAAGTCGATGACTTCGTTGAGTCTTGATGGTTTGCTAGGGGGGACATCGGCGGGGGGCTTGGCCAGGCGAGTCAACGGCGACGAGGGATTGGGCCACAATTTGCGAGATTTCCCCAGAAGAGCCTTGGCGAACCGCCTGCGTGGCTGGTACACTAGCCGGTTCGAATGCGGAAAGTTTGCTTTCTGCACGTGAATGGGCTTCCTGAGTCGCCTTGGCGATCGTTTCTTTTGGGAAGCTCCTCGTCCAAATTCACATTCTGGAGTGCGTGGTTTTCGATGGCGGTTTTCAAACCCAAGCGGCCTCAAAAGGGCCCCCTGAAGAAGAAGTCAACCAAGGCCAAGCGGATTCTGAAGTGTCGGTTCTGCACCCGGGACGGTTGTCCTCGTCCGGTGTACGTCGATTATAAGGATCTCAAGACGCTGAAGGTCATGATTACCCGGAATGGGCATTTGCAGGCTCGTCGTCGGACGGGCAACTGTGCCAAATTCCAGCGGGCGGTGCGGGATGCCGTGCTGCGAGCCCGGTTTATGGGCTTGCTGCCGTTCGTCAACAAGGAAGAATGAGCCCGGCTGGATGGCTGGGGGGGCTATGTTTCTGGTGCTGGTGCCGCGCTACACTGCGACGCGGCGACCAGCGAGCCGGGCTCTCGCCGAGTCTGGTGCCAGTGGATCAGCGACAGCTCTGCCTCGCTTGACGTAGGGGTGGCAGTCCCAGTAGCATCTTGGATTCCCTTCCGGGAATCCGTCCAGGCCCAGTCTGGTGGTCTGGGAAGTCAGGTTGGGATTGCGAGGCGACATCGCCTTGGAAGTTTCAGTTGGTTGAATTGTTGGATTGCGGCGTGTCGGATTTCTCTGGATTTCGACGCGTGTTCGCCAGCGATGTAACGTTGGCGGTGTCGCGGGTGGCGGTGGCTGCTCCGATGCGCATTGTCGTGAGGTTTCGCGTCTCCCAAGGTGGCCTTTGAGGCTGTGTGGGGGGTGCTTTTGGTCTTGTCTGGTTCCGTATGCCCACGATCAATCAGTTGGTGCGCAAGCCGCGGGTCGTCCAGCGGTCTCGTTCGAAAACGCCGGTGCTGAACGGCTGCCCGCAGAAGCGTGGTGTTTGCTTGGTGGTGAAAACGGTCACCCCCAAGAAGCCCAACTCCGCCATGCGGAAAGTGGCCCGTGTGCGGCTGTCGAACAAGAAGGAAGTGACGGCGTACATTCCGGGTGAAGGGCATAATCTGCAGGAGCACTCGATTGTGCTGGTGCGGGGTGGTCGTGTGCGCGACTTGCCTGGTGTGCGGTACAAGATCATCCGCGGTGTGCTGGATACGCAGGGTGTGAAGGATCGGAAGCAAGCCCGCAGCCGCTATGGTGCCAAGGTCGCCAAGGCGGGGGCGGCTCCCGCCAAGGGTGCCAAGAAGAAGTAGGCTGGGCCGCTGCCCGCTGGAAAGAGTGTGTTGAATCTTCCCCGGCCGTCGGTTCGGTGGCCTTCCGGAAGTGTTTGTCGCTCTAGATCCAGTTGGTCGCGTGAAGGCGGTCTGTGCCGGTCGCAGCGACTTTGGTGGCAGCTCGGGCGTGGTTGGAGAATACTGGCGATTTGCTGGCTCAAGTGGCCCGGCAGGTCGATGCGGCAGTGAAGAGATTGGTTCCCGGGATTCAGTGCACTGGTTCTGGGTCTCGCTGATGCGTGGGTGGCGGCATCGGCCAGCTTTTGTGACGTGTTTTTGTCAGGTGTGAAGGAAGATGGCTCAGAAATTCACGGCGAGTGCCAAGCAGTTGAAGCCCGATGCGAAGTACCATTCGGTGCTCGCTTCCAAGTTCATCAATTGCCTGATGCATGATGGCAAGAAGAGCGTCGCGCAAGGGGTGTTTTACGGGGCCCTCGACGTGATCGCCCAGAAGGTCACCGATCAGTCGTCGATCGAGGTCTTCACCCAGGCTGTCGAAAATGTGAAACCGGGGATTGAGGTTCGGTCCCGCCGGGTGGGTGGTGCGAACTATCAGGTACCCACCCCGGTGAATTCGAAGCGGCAGCAAGCCTTGGCCATTCGCTGGATCCTGGAGGTTTGCCGGGATAAGAAGGGCCGTCCGATGCACTTGCGGTTGGCCGATGAGCTTCTGGCAGCGTACAAGCGTGAAGGGGCGGCTGTCACGAAGAAGGACAACGTGCATCGCATGGCCGACGCCAACAAGGCGTTTGCGCACTTCGCCTGGTAGGGCTGCTTTTCACGGCCTGACTCTGGCAGGTTCCATCCGTCCCCTGACTGCCCCCCCATTCTTGGTCGTGCCGCATGCCAGCCAAGCTGGAGTGGATCCGGAACATCGGGATCATTGCCCATATTGATGCGGGCAAGACGACGACGACCGAGCGCATCCTCTTCTACGCTGGTGCCTCGCACAGGATGGGGGACGTCGATGAGGGGACCACGATCACCGATTTTGATCCCGAAGAGCAGCAGCGCGGGATTACCATTTATTCAGCCGCGATCACCTGTCGGTGGAAAGATTGGCACATCAATCTCATCGACACGCCAGGGCATGTCGACTTCACTGCCGAGGTGGAGCGCAGCCTGAGGGTGCTGGACGGCGGAGTGGTGGTTTTTTCGGCCCGAGAGGGGGTCGAGGCGCAGAGTGAGACGGTCTGGCGGCAGGCGAATAAATACGGCGTGCCCCGAATCTGCTACATCAACAAGATGGACCGGATTGGGGCAAATTTCGAGCGGACGCTCGACCAGATTCGGGACCGGCTGGGGGCCAATCCAGTGCCGGTGGTGATTCCCCTCGGGGAGGGGTCGCCCAGTGAGCCCGACCCCTTCCGCGGGGTGATCGACCTTGTGGAGATGAAGGCCCTGCATTTCGACTCGGCGACCCAGGGGGCCCAGATCGACTCGCGGGAGATTCCTGAAGAGTACCGCGACCTCGCACAGCTCTGGAGGGGCCGGCTGATTGAGCAGTTGGCCCTGCTGGACGACGCCTTGTTGGAGCAGTACCTCGAAGAAAAGCCGATTGACCCGGCCGAGTTGCGCCGACTGCTGCGGCAGGGAACCTTGCAATTGCAGCTGCAGCCGGTGTTCTGCGGATCCTCCCTCACCTACGTGGGCGTGCAGCCCATGCTGGATGGTGTGGGGTTGTATTTGCCCAGTCCTGCGGACCGTCCCGCCGTGCAGGGGGTGAAGCCGGGGGGGAAGCGCGAGACCAACGAGACCCGCAAGCCCCGCGCCGATGAGCCGTTCTGCGGATTGATCTTCAAGATTCAGGCCGATCCGCACGGCGATCTGTGTTTTGTGCGGGTCTATTCCGGGGTGTTGAAGTCGCGGGCCCGGGTTCTCAATCCGCGGTTGGGCAAGAAGGAACTGGTCAACCAGTTGTGGCACATCCACGCCGACCGACGGGAAAAGATTCCCGCCGAGGAAGTGGAGGCGGGGGACATTGTGGGGATCGCCGGTCTGAAGGACACGGTCACTGGCGATACTCTGTGTGACGGCGCACACCCCATCGCGCTGGAGAGCATCACCTTTCCCGAACCGGTCATCTCGATGGCGGTCGAGCCTGAGTCTTCGGCCGATCGACGCAAGCTGGCCGAGACTCTGACCCTGTTGGCCCGGCAAGATCCCACCTTTCGGGCGGTGGTCAATGAGGAGACCGGGCAGACCATCATCAGCGGGATGGGTGAACTGCATCTGGAAATCATCCGGAACCGGATGGAGCGCGATTTCAAACTCAACGTGCGGGTTCACAAACCGCGGGTGAGCTATCGCGAGACGATCCGCAACTCCCGGCGGTTGGTGGGGGAATTCCAGCGGCCTGTGGCGGGCGTGCTGCAGAGTGCCAAGGTCGAACTGGAGATGGAGCCATTCCAGGGTGATGAATCCATCGTGGTGGTCAATCGCCTCGGTCCCTCGGACCTGGCTCCGGCACTGCAAAAGGTGCTGGAACAGTCGATTCGCGACGGAGCGCAGGGAGCGGGGATGTTGGGCTATCCCCTGATCCAGGTCCGGTTCACGATCCGCGAGGTCAAGTTGACCGAACTGGAAAACCCGGAGGCTGCCGTTCAGGCGGCGGCGCTGGATGCACTGCATCGCGGAGTCAGCGAAGACAATTTGGTGCTGCTGGAACCGATTATGCGGTTGGAAGTGACCACTCCCGACGAATTTATGGGGAGCATTCATTCCGATTTGATGATCAGGCGTGCCCTGATCACGGGAACGGAGCAACGGGGGGATTTGCAGGTGATTCACGCCGAGGCTCCGCTGGCGGCGATGTTCGGCTATTCCACGCATGTCCGGAGTCTGTCCCAAGGGCGGGCCTCGTACTCCATGGAGCCAAGCCGCTACGCCGAGGCTCCAGCCGAGGTTCTGCGGGAGATGCTGGGTTAAGGACGTAGCCCGAAAGTGGGGGGCTCGCCCAGAAGGATGCTGTGGCTGGGCTGGCTGAGAGCGGCTGGAAGACGATGTGGCAGCTGTTGCCTCTTGAAATGCCAGCCGCACAGTTGACACAAGGCGAGGCGATCAATAGACTGCAGGACTTTCCCCTCCTCCGCCATGGGGCGGCTGGACTGAGATCTCAGGGGAAGCGTGAGTTCCGGGTGTTTTCGACGTGGGAAAGGGTGACCGGGTGGCCGGTAAGAAGCAAGAACGCATTCGCATCAGGATGGAGGCCTACGACCACTCGGTTCTGGACCAGTCGGCGGCTGAGATTGTCGACACGGCGAAGCGGACCGGCGCGATTGTGCATGGTCCGATTCCACTACCGACGCGTGTCGAGCGGTACACAGTGCTGCGAAGCCCGCACATTGACAAGAAGTCCCGTGAGCAGTTTGAAATTCGGACGCATAAGCGGCTGATTGACATTCTGCAGCCCCCGGGAAAGACGATTGACGCATTGAACAAGTTGTCGCTGCCGGCTGGCGTCGACATCAAGATCAAATTGGTTCCTGGCGCGAGCTGAGTTCCGGTCTCGGTGTGGTTCCAGCGAATGGCCCGAGTTCAGGATGTCAAAGTTGGAACGAGTTCGTGCTGAGTGCTTGAGTTGAGGCTCGGTTGGTTTGTTGGCTGCCCAGCTCGGCAACAGCAGTTCATGGCAGAAGGGCTGCGGTTGTTGATTTTGTGTGGTCAGTATCCAGTTGAGTTGGATTCTGATAGGATTTTGCGAGGCCCGTTCGGATGTCTGCGGCTCTTGTGAGTTGTGGCACTGTCGGACCCGAAGTTTTTGCAGAGCGGTGAGTGTCCTGGGCTGACCAGCCTTAGAGGCGGGGTTGAAGTCGGGAGACCTCCCGTTCGAGAGAACAGCCTGTGTTGTTTTGTGTGCAGGTTTGTTCGCGGTGGCTGGTGACCCTGCAGACGCCAGCACAGTTCGTCGAAAACGCCGAACATTCAGCACGACGGCGGTGTTTGTGTCGCGTGCCGTTCGGTGGAGTCTGCGGGGAAGCTTATGCTGTCACGTCAGTGATTGTGATGTGAGCGTCGTGTGAGAAGTGAGAGTGGTGTGACAAGTTGCGTTGAGGCTGCTGGAAGTTGAGTGTGTTCGAACAATCTGGCCTATTTCTTCCCTGCTGGGGATGGGTGATGGTCGGGTCCAGCCGAGATGGTTGGCGGCGGGTGATGTCGACGACGTGAGTTGTCGGGATCGAACAAAACAATGAACGAGTTGCTTCGCGGGTTGCCGCAGGTGCAGTAATGCCAGTTGGATTGTTGGGCCGCAAGGTCGGGATGACTCAGGTCTACGAAGAGGGAACGTCGGTTGCCGTCACGGTGATCGAGGCGGGCCCCTGCGTGGTCCTCCAAGTCAAGACTCCTGAGAAGGACGGTTATTCTGCCGTGCAGGTGGGATACGGCGAGAAGCCGCGTCGCTTGGCGAGTCGTGCCGAGCGGGGTCGCCTCAGCGATCTGGGGGGGAAGCGTTCCAAGGCGCGGCAAGAGCACGGAGTGGCCGAACTACCCCGGGCTGGCTGTGAGCCGTTGCGATACATTCGGGAGTTTCGGCTGGCCACGGGAGAAGCGGCTCCCGAGGTGGGGACCAAGCTCTCGGTCGAGTCTCTGGCCGAGCTGAAGCGGATTGACGTGGTCGGTCGGAATAAGGGGCGTGGTTTCGCAGGTGTGATGAAGCAGCACAACTTCAGTGGTCTGCGGGCTTCGCACGGCGTCCAGCGGCACCACCGGGCCGGGGGTAGTATCGCGGCCCATGCGACCAATCGCGGTTGGAGCGGTCGCATCAAGAAGGGGAAGCGGATGTCGGGGCGCTGGGGCAATGAGCGTTCGACTGTGAAGTTTCTGCGGATCGTGCGCGTGGATGTCGAAAACAACCTGGTGCTGGTGGCCGGGTCGGTCCCTGGACCGAACGGCGCGTTTGTGACACTGAAGCATCCGACCAAGAAGGTGCGGCCAGTCACTGCGAAGAAGTAGAGTCGACGAAGTCGAGTCGCAGAGGTTGAGGAGAGAAGAGGCAGGAGCGGATTGACAGCGTGGTGGTCACTGACTGGTGCCGAGCATCGGCGGTGGCCTGGGACGACAAAAGTTCTGGTTCGGCGACCCCGGATCATCAGACAGCGAGAGATCCCCGCAGGGGAGAGTGACACATGGCTTCCATTCCGGTGCACAATCGTTCGGGACAGCAGGTCGGAACCTACGAGTTTGACCTGGCGGAGTTGGCCCCGGCGATCAACAAGCAGTTGCTGCATGATGTGGTGGTGATGTACGAGTCGAATCGTCGGCTCGGCACCGTTGCGACCAAGGGGCGGGCCGATGTGCAGGGCAGCAAGAAGAAGATGTACAAGCAAAAGGGGACCGGGCGTGCCCGCATGGGTAACAAGCGGACTCCGATTCGCCGTGGTGGCGGTGTGACGTTCGCCAAGCTGCCGGTGGACCATACCTATCGCCTGCCCCGGAAGGCCGTGCAGTTGGCGACCCGGATGGCGATCCTGAGCAAGTTTGAAGACAACCAGGTGACTCTGCTCGACGATTTGCAGATGGCGGCTCCGAAGACCCGCGAAGTGGCCCAGACTTTGAAGGCACTGAAGCTGGACGACACCTCGTGTCTGCTGGCATTGGCGGGTCCTGACGGCAATGTGTGGAAGTCGGCCCGGAACATCCCGCGTGTGTCGGTGGCCCCTGCTGCCGAGCTGAATGCGTACGAAGTTCTGCACAAGAAACAGTTGGTTCTGACCCGCGGGGCTTTGGACGCGATTCGGGACCGGATTCGCTCAACGGAGCGGGCTTCCTGAGGGGGCCAGTAGGCGCTAGCCGGTGACGACGTGTCACTGCGTGGTGATGCAAGTCGGACAGTGAACAGAGTGGGCGGCAAGAGCAAGCGGGCGACACAGAGTCGCCTATTCGGAATTGGGAGCGAGCGATGGCTGTGGTGTCGAAATCCGGGGTTGAGTTGCAGCCCCATCAGATCATTCTCAGGCCGCTGGTGACTGAGAAGGGGACACACCTTTCAAGTCGTCGGAACGCCTACGCGTTTGAGGTCCATCCCCAAGCCACGAAGATCGACATCCGCGAGGCCGTGCAGGCCCTCTGGAAGGTTCGCGTGGTCGGTGTGCGGACTCAGAATCGTGTCGGGAAGCCCCGGCGTTCCAAGACGGTGTACGTGCAATCGCCGTCATGGAAGAAGGCAATCGTGACCCTGCACGAAGACGATCGGATCAACCTGTTCTAAAGCAGACCCGACCGGGGACTGCTGGACTGGACAGCTCGAGTGAGTCGGTACCGGGTACAGTCGGTTCCAGGTTCATGCGAACCCACTCAAGGCGAACACGAAGCAACTTGGCCCGCAAGGGCAGACGAATTCTGGGGATGACCCATCATGGGACTGAGATTCTACAAGCCAACCAGTGCGGGACGACGCGGCGCGTCGGTCAGTGATTTCTCTGAGATCACCGACCGCAAGAAGAAGCCCGAAAAGTCTCTGCTGGTCCGTTTGCCCACCAGCAATGGCCGGAACTTTCAGGGGAAGATCACCGCCCGCCATCGCGGAGGTGGGGCGCGTCGGCAGTACCGCATGATCGACTTCAAGCGGAAGAAGGATGGTGTGGTAGCGACTGTGGTGGCGATCGAGTACGATCCCAACCGCACCTGCCGGATCGCACTGCTGCAGTATCCGGACGGGGAGAAGTCGTACATTCTGGCACCGGATGGGTTGAAGGCGGGCGACCGCGTTGAGAGCGGTGCGGGCGTTGAACCCAACCTGGGCAACACTCTTCCCCTGGGGAGCATCCCTTCGGGAACGGTCGTGCACAATGTGGAGATGCAGCCGGGGCGAGGGGGACAACTCTGTCGCAGTGCTGGCGTGTCGGCGGTGGTCAACGCCCGCGATGGAGATTGGGCTCAGATCACTCTCCCGTCGGGAGAGGTTCGGCGAATTTCCAGCAAGTGCCGGGCGACTGTCGGTGCGGTGGGAAACAGTGAGCACAGTGCGATCACCTATGGGAAGGCGGGTCGTCGTCGGCATATGGGGCATCGGCCCCACGTGCGAGGTGTGGCGATGAACCCGGTGGCACACCCGCTGGGTGGAGGTGAAGGCCGTAGTGGTGGTGGGCGTCATCCCTGCTCCCCGAGCGGCAAGCTGGCCAAGGGAGGCCGGACGCGGAAGCGAAGGAAGCCTTCGTCCTCGGCGATTGTTCGACGGCGTCGTTCGCGGCGCTACGGGCAGTTGAAGTAGGATCGGTGTGCGGAGAGGCGAGGTGTGAAGTCTGAGGTCAGCAGCCAGGAATTCGGCGAGGTGTTCGCCGTGAACCAGCCGGTGCGTGTGAGGTGAAGTGATGGGTCGTTCATTGAAGAAGGGTCCTTATGTGGACCCGAAGCTGATGAAGAAGGTCAGCGCGCGGATCAAGGCGAGCTCGAAGGAGCCGATCAAGACCTGGTCGCGGCGTTCGACCATTCCGCCTGATTTCATCGGGTACACCTTCATGGTGCACAACGGCAAGGCACACATCAGTGTGTTTGTCACCGAGGAAATGGTGGGGCACAAATTGGGTGAATTCGCCCCGACGCGGGTGTTCAAAGGCCACGGTGGCAAGGCCAAGAAGGAATAGGTTCACGAACGGTCTCGATGCGGCGGTCACGCCGGGTCTTGGTCTGAGGAGCAATCGCAGATGGCATACAACGCAACACACCGCTTTGCACGCATTTCCGCATCGAAAGTGCGGCCCTTCGCCGATTTGATCCGGGGGCGCCGCGTGGACGAGGCGATCTTGCTGCTGAAATACGAACCGAACCGCGGGGCCCGGTTCCTGGAAAAAGTGCTGAGCAGCGCGGTGGCGAACGCCGAGGACCGCGGGGCCCGGAATGTGGATCGGATGTTGGTGGTGGACGCCCGCGTTGATGGCGGGCCAATGTTCAAGCGGGTTCTGCCGCGGGCACGCGGGATGGCCTACATGATTCGGCGGCGTTTCGCCCACATTCAGGTGGCGATCAACTAGGGCCAGACAACCGGTGGAGGCGACAGGGCACCACCGAACACACACGCAGGGCTTGAGTTTCCGGTTTGGGAAGTCGGTCCAAGGTCAGCAGAGAAGCAGGGTTCGAGGAACAGAGCATGGGTCAGAAGACACGCCCGACCGGGTTTCGCATTGGGGTGACCGAGGACTGGCGCAGCCGGTGGTACGCCTCGAAGAAGGAATTTGGTGACCTGCTGGCGGAAGACAACAAGATCCGCACCTTCATCAAGAAGAAGTACCTGTTTGCCGGGATTCCCCGGATCGTGATCGAGCGAACGCGGGACCAGGTGATCGTGCATCTGCACTGTGCCCGTCCGGGCATCATCATTGGTCGCAAGGGACAGGAAGTGGATCGTCTGAAGTCCGAGTTGGAGGACCTGACGGGCCGGCGGATGGATTTGAAGATCGTTGAGATCAACAATCCGAATCGAAACGCGCAACTGGTGGCTGAGGACATGGCCCAGCAGTTGGAGAAGCGAGCCAGTTTCCGGCGGACGATCAAGCGTTCGCTGGAGCAGGTGATGGAGGCGGGAGTTCAGGGAGTGAAGGTCCAGTTGTCGGGACGTCTGGGTGGAGCGGAGATGTCGCGCTGCGAGAAGGCGGCGCGGGGTTCGATCCCCCTCTCGACACTGCAGGAACACATTGACTACGGGTTCGCCCAGGCCATGACCACCGTGGGAGTGATCGGTGTGAAGGTTTGGATCGCACGCGGCACATACGCTGACGAGGAGGCCAACGATGCCGCTCATGCCAAAGCGGGTCAAGTACCGCAAAAGTCAAAGAGGGCGCATAAGAGGTAATGCCACACGTGGCAACCGGGTGTCGCTGGGGGACTTCGGTCTGCAGTCGACACAGGGTGGCTACGTGAAGGCGACCACCATCGAAGCGTGCCGTATTGCTGCGATGCAGTACATCCGCGGAGATGGCAAATTGTACATCCGCATTTTCCCACACAAGCCGATGACCGCCCGGCCCCTGGAGACCCGAATGGGTAAGGGGAAGGGGGAACCGGCTCACTGGGTGGCGGTGATCAAGCCGGGAACGGTGTTGTTTGAAGTGGCAGGGTTGCCTCGTGAGGCGGCCCGGGAAGTGCTGGCGCGCATGGCGTACAAGCTGCCATTGCGGGTCCGCATGATCGGCCGTCGGCCGGGAGAGTAGTGATGACCAAGGCGACCGAACTTCGCGAAATGAGCAACGAGCAACTCGAGTTCTCGTTGAAGGAAGCTCAGGACCAGTGGTTTCGGCTGCGTGTGCAGTCGACGACCGAGAAGCTGGATGTGCCGAGCAACATCCAGAAGACCCGTCGCGAGATCGCCCGGATCAAAACGATCCTGCGAGAACGGGCGTTGGCTGCGGGGAATTCCTAGGATCGGGGTGGTGTCCCAGGGTGAGTGACCCTGTGGGGATCAGCGGTGTTCAGAATGTCGAGTTGAGACCATGCGCAGACGAGTGATTGGTGTTGTGACGCGAGACCAGAACCTCAAGACCCGACGGGTCGAGGTGGAGCGCTCGTATCGTCACCCGAAGTATGGGAAGATTCTGCGGACTCGGACCGTCTGCTACGCCCACGACGAAGACAACGTCTCCAAGAAGGGAGATCTGGTCGAGATCGTGGAATGCCGACCGATGTCTCGTCTGAAGCGCTGGTCGTTGGTGAAGGTGGTGAAGGCCAACACGATGCCGCAGGTGAAGGCCGAGGGGGCGGTCAACTCCTAGCGTTGCTGGCAGTCGGGTGCCTGTGAAGATAGGGTCCCGAGCTGGTCAGTGGGTCGGTGTTGATGGCCGCGGGTGGACAAGTGGTGCTGGTCGGGGATGAGCAGTCCCCAAGAAGAATTCGAGCGGTGGCCCGCGGAACCGGGGGCGAGGAGAGCAGAACATGATTCAGATGCAGACGCTGATGGACGTGGCCGACAATTCGGGTGCGAAGGTCGCGTATTGCGTGAAGGTGCTGGGTGGGACCCAGCGGCGGTACGCCAGTTTGGGCGACATCATCGTGGTGAGCATCAAGAAGGCGATCCCCGGCGAAAAGGTCAAGGCGGGCGACGTGGCCCGGGCGGTGGTGGTCCGGACGCGGAAGGCGAGCCGTCGGGACGATGGCAGCTACGTCCGGTTCGACAGTAATGCGGTCGTGTTGATCGACAACGAGAAGAATCCGAAAGGCACGCGCATCTTCGGCGCGGTGGCCAAGGAGCTTCGCGACGCGGGCTTTGCGCGAATTGTCAGCTTGGCAGAAGAGGTGGTGTGATCATGCGAATCAAGGCGGGTGATGAAGTGGTCATCCTGTGCGGCGATGACGCCGGCAAGGAACCTCGCAAGGTGATCAAGGTACTGGACGGCGGCAAGCGTCTGGTGGTTGAAGGAGTCAACCGGGTTTGGAAGCACGTCAAGCGCGGACATCCCAAGAGCCCCCAGGGGGGGCGTCTTTCGTTGGAGATGCCGATCGACGCTTCCAACGTGATGTACTACTGTGCTGCCTGTGGCCGCGGTGTGCGGGTGGGCTTCAAATACCGGGCGGATGGGACCAAGTACCGCCACTGCCGCAAGTGCCAGTCCGATCTGGGAGCGATCGGCGTGGCGCGGGCAAAGTACGCCAAGAAGAGTTGAGGGGAAGCGGAAGCGGGGTTGCGACAGCAAGCGTCTGCGACGGGTAGGCTGAGCGAAGTTGCGGAGGTCTCCTCGGAAGCAGGGTGTCGGTACGACGCCGGTGATTTTGACGCGGGTGGTTCCCAGGGAATGGCGGTTCTGCTCGCCGTTCTGGAAAGATGTGGAGTGAGATGGCTCGATTGCTGGAAAAATACAGGACGCAGGTGGCTCCGAACCTGGGCAAGACCCTGGGCAAGACCAACGTGCACGCGATTCCCCGGATCACCAAGGTGGTGGTGAACATGGGGGTGGGATCGACCACTCAGGACCGCAAGCGTCTGGAAGAAGCGGCCAACAATCTGGCGACGATCACTGGCCAGCGGCCGTTGATCACCAAGGCGAAGAAGGCGATTTCATCATTCCGTCTGCGTCAGGGGATGGAGATTGGCTGCAAGGTGACCCTGCGGGGTCTGCGGATGTACGAATTTCTGGACCGACTCATTTCCCTGGCTCTGCCGCGTGTGCGGGATTTCCGGGGTTTGAATCCCAAAGCGTTTGACGGCCATGGCAACTACAGCCTGGGCCTGACCGAACAGCTGGTGTTTCCTGAAGTGGACGCCGACAAGGTGACCTTCACCCAGGGAATGCACATCACGCTGGTGACGACGGCGGAGTCCGACGCCGAGGCCCGGTTGTTGTTGAAGGAAATGGGGATGCCATTCGCGGCTGAATAGTCGCGGGAGAACAGGCGGAGAAGAGACATGGCGAGCAAGGCCAAAATCGAGAAGGCGAAGCGGAAGCCGAAGTTCAGTGCGCGGTCCGAACGTCGGTGTGCGTTGTGTGGACGCCCGCGGGCGGTGTATCGCAAATTCAAGCTGTGCCGGCTGTGCTTCCGGAACATGGCGCTGGATGGACTGATCCCGGGGGTCAAGAAGGCGAGCTGGTGACACGATGATGACAGATCCGATTGCCGACATGTTGACACGGATTCGCAACGCCGTGGCGATTGAACGTCCCTTCGTGGACATCCCGGAGTCGAAGCTGAAGGTGGGGATCGCTGGGGTCCTGCAGCGGGAGGGCTACGTTTGGGATTTCGAGTTGATCGAAGTCGAAGGGGCTCCCTGCAAAACCCTGCGGATCAACCTGAAGTACGGTCCCAATGGCGAGCGGGTGATCCAGGAGATTCGGCGGGTGAGCAAGCCCGGTCGCCGGATCTACCAGCGGGCCGATCAGATTGGTGAGGTCCTGCAGGGTCTGGGCATCAGCATCCTGACGACCAGTCGCGGGGTGCTGAGCAACCGCGAGGCGAAGGAACAAAAGGTGGGCGGAGAGGTGCTCTGCTCCATCTGCTGAGCCAACCCGGCCGGAACGGATGCAGGCACGACCTCACAGTG